>CAZTAW010000032.1:7877-20422 GCA_964611705.1 uncultured Bacteroidales bacterium | reverse complement strand
ATGTATAACCGACAAAATGCGGTTCAATATCTTCAAAAGTCATTTTGTTGTTTTCAATTGTAAGCGCCTCCAATATCCAATGCCCTCCACTCCAGGGTGGAATACCTGTTAATTTATTATCATTTAGTAACATGTTACCACTAAAATTATTTTGACCAAAAACATCAGGCATGTCACCCTCAAGTTGGTTATATGAAACATCAAACTGAGAAATATTTGTGAAAAACGCTAATTCTTCAGGTAGTTCTCCTGTCAATTGATTATTATTTATACGAAACTCCCCTAAACTGTCGCAGTTTCCAAGATTTTCAGGAATTGTCCCGCTTAGATTGTTTTGATATAATTCAAGGGTTCGTAATATTGTTAAATTGCCTAGTTCTGAGGGAATAAGGCCGGTGAGTTGGTTGTCGTATAGGTGCAGAAACTTCAAACTGTCTAGATTGCCTATTTCACCGGGAATAGAACCGGTAAGATTATTTTCCCGAAAAGAAATGCTTTTTAAACAGGAGCAATTCCCAATAGTATTGGGAATTGTTCCTGTAAGGGAGCAATTCCCAATACCTATTACTGCTAATTGCTGAAGATTACCAATCTCAACTGGTATTTCGCCCGACAATTCAGGATTATTCCCAGGTACCAGTTTTCTAAGTGCCGTTAATTCCCCAATTTCCGAAGGAAGGTGACCAGTCAAATTATTAAATGAAAAAGTACCATTACCTCCTAATTCAATCACTCTATCTCCTTCCACAGTCACCCCGTACCAGGTACTTACCGGGCCGGTAAGCCAGCCATAATTGTTCGTCCAGTCGGGCCCCCCTGTACTGTTGTAAAAAACCACCAGGGCCAGGGAGTCTTGTTCCAATACCTGGGTTAAGGTGGTTTTTGGGTAAAGGGTTACTAAAAATGTTAATATGGCAGATATAATTAGTCTTTGCAAGAAAACGCCAAATACTGCGTTACTCTCGTTTTTGAAACAGTCATTTACAATTAGTAAACTCCTTGATTTCAAAAACTTCGAAAGCCTTGTCTTTGACGTTTTCTTATCAAAGACTTGAAAATAGACAGTTTTCTTACAGACACTAATTATCCTGTTTAAAAAGTTAGCTGTGGTTAGATTTAAATGTGGTTTTGGTTTTTGGTTCATTGTTTCAGGGTTTCGTTTTGTATAACATGCTAAGTAAAATTTGTTCTTGTTAAACCGCTTGTTCAACTCCTGATGATTATCTTTAATTAACCCATGTCCGGTTTGATTGTTATATGTAAGACAAATTTATTTGCAAAATGGTTGCATTGGAAGAACATATTACAAGGAATTAAATTGCTAATCGGTATTACGCCCTTTCAGGGCTTGATGAATTTTCATATTATTTTTATACCAGGGGCTTTGCCCCCGGCTATATCTGGCAGGCCTTTGGCCTTTAACGGATATTTGATTTGGCTGAAAATGAATTGATATGTTTTTAATGCTTTCTTATTTGACTGATTGGATAATTATACGTTTGCTAGGCCCGAAGGGCCGTAATAAAAATGCACGGGGTAAAGCCCCGTGAAAAATGACCAAATCAAAACCCAAAAGCCCCGAAAGGGCGAAATAATACTTGTAACGATCCTTCAATCTTCTCGTCTTTATTTATGTACGTTCATTAATTTATTGTTCATCAACGAACAACAATTGTACGCTGGCAGCACAAAAAACTCACAAGCATAGCGCACATAAAATATTGACAGGCATTGCAATATAAAATTTGGCACAGCTTTCGCATAAATTAAATCTGCTAATCAAAATCATATAGTGATGAAAACAAGAATAACAATTTCAACGGTAGTCATGGCAATTTTTCTGATTGCCGGGGTTCAATACTCCAAAGCAGATAATTCCAATCTGATTTTTAAAGATAATAAACCCTCACTTGAAATGAAACAAGAAAAAAACGTCAATGACATTCCATTCAATACCCTTGAGATCTTTCAAAAGTATTTATCTTGTCAGGCCATGAAAAAGGTATTCAGGCTGGAGAATGAAGAAAATGCAAACGACATACCTTTCAACACCTGGCAGGTTTATTTTGACAATCAATTGACGATGTTTCAGCTTAAAGAGGAAAAAAATGTTGATGATATAGAAGTAAATACCAGTTTGATAGCATCAAAATATTTGCGTGACCGGAAAGAATACAAACTGCAGGAAGAGTCTGAGGTAAAGGATATACCATTTAATACCGCCTGCTTTGCTATTTCCAATCCCGGGTATTGGAAGACTATGTACCGGCTTGATTGGGAAGAATATACCTATTTTTATTTCGGGGAGTGCGGTAAAGAAATTATTCCAATAGCAATACCCGGCTTCAAGAATGAATGCATACATAAACCGGATTGGTATATTAATTGGAAAAATCGTAAACAAATCTATCATAACAAGAAACAACAGGAATTTTCAAGAGTAGGGGTATTGTTGGCGAAATAAAATTTTATGTTGGATTATCATTGCGCTGAAAAATCCCGGCATGTCCGGGATTTTTTATACCTTCATTTTTAAAAACAGAATTATAATGGCTTATACTTACGATTACCCAAGACCTTCAGTTACTGTTGATTGCATTGTTTTTCATAAGGATGCAAAAGATTTGAAAGTTTTATTGATCCGGCGTGGTAATCCCCCTTTTAAAAGTCAGTGGGCCCTTCCGGGTGGTTTCGTTGATATGGATGAAGAACTGGAAGACGCTGCCATCAGAGAATTGCAAGAAGAAACCGGACTAAAGCTTAATGGTTTAACACAAATGCATACTTTTGGCAAGATAGGACGCGACCCGAGAGGGAGAACTATTTCTGTGGTATTTTTAGGTTTTGCAGATAAAGAAACTGCCCAAAAAGTAAAGGGTGGTGATGATGCAAGCGATGCACAATGGTTTGATGTAAAAGAAGTCCCGCCTCTTGCTTTTGACCATAATGAAGTACTTAAATTTGCCTTATTAAAAATATCCTCATAATCATGTGCGGAAGATATCAAATGTCAGTCAGGGAAGATGAAATAACCGTGAGGTTCAATGTTAATGTGTATGAAGAGCTTTACCGGCCCTCATACAATTGTGCACCTTCTCAGAAACTACCTGTTATATCGAATGATGATCAGGCAAACCTGAGTTTCTTTAAATGGGGATTGATTCCTTTCTGGGCAAAAGATCCGAAGATTGGCTATAAAATGATCAACGCAAAGGCCGAAACCATTATGCAAAAACCTTCTTTTAAAAATTCTTTTAAAAGAAAAAGGTGTCTTGTTATCAGCAATGGTTTTTATGAATGGAAGAAGGAAAAACATGGTAAAATACCCTTTAGAATATTTTTAAAAGATGAAAAACTGTTTTCATTTGCAGGTATCTGGGATGAATGGAAAGATTCAGAAAACAGGCCTGTCAGGACTTTCTCAATCCTGACGATCAAACCAAATAAATTAATGGAAATGATACATAACCGTATGCCGGTCATTCTTGAAGCAAAAGATGAACAATCGTGGTTAAATGAAGAAAAACCCGAAGAGGTTGTAAAACTGCTAAAACCCTTTCCGCCGGAAAAAATGGAGGCATATAAAATCTCTTCTCTTGTAAATTCACCACGAAACGATTCCGGTGAGATCATAAATCCAATCGAAGCAGCCTGATGCTTATGTGACAAGAAGGTTACAACCTCTGATGTCACTGTGATCATACCTGCCCAGGACCTCAAAAGAGCCGTCAATATTGTTTTTCCCGATATCCTGCGTTGCTATAAAACAGCATGAATTCAGATTGGCCAGATCAATAATATTAATACCTCCGGTACTTTTTTCAGGTAGAATGGTAAGCGGATCATTCAGGTCCCTGATCAGGATTTCCATCCATGAAGGGGTTTTGAATCTGCCTTGTCCTTTTGAATAGGCCTGCGAAAGTAATTCCGTCATGCCGTATTCCGAATGAATTTCGCGAATACCAAAAGTGTCACATAGTCTTTTATGTAATTCCGCTCTCGTTATTTCTTTTCTTCTGCCTTTCATTCCGCCGGTTTCCAATACTATGGCGTTTTCGGGTAGCTGAATATTGTGTTTTTCTGCCAGTTCAAGAAGTGCAAAGGAAACACCAAGCAATAATAAATTTTTATCCTGATTGATGATTTTGGTAATTTTCTTCACAAGTTTTTCATAGTCATACAAAAAAAATCCGCTATGGCTGCAATTGGTTTTTTGTATCAGGCTGTTTACCATATAGATCAGTGATGAGCTTTCTTGCTCTAAATAGGAAGGAAGCAAAGCAAGCAGGCAAAAATTTCCGGGGTTTCCATAAAAATGTGTGAAGCAATGTAAAAAGCTTTTTTCATAGAGATTGATATCTGTTAGATAATGCTTGCTTATTTGCTGTTGGGTAGTTCCGCTGCTATAAAAGATTTGTTCAGCCTCTTGTTTTCCGGTTATTATTTTTTGTGTTTTAAATAACTCAATGGGTAAGAAGGGAATATTTATTATTTGTTTGATAGCTTCAGCATTTATTCCCAGAAAATCAACAAATTCCTGATATACCTTGTTTCGTTTGTACTGAAAATGAAATATCTCCAATGCCAGATCGTTAAATTCTTCAGGAGTAGAAACTTTGAAGATTTTATTTTTTATTGAGTCTTCCGGTTTCATTTCATGACAAAAATACGATTCGCAACGGAATTTTGATTAATTTTATTTCTTGGGTAAAATGAGGGTTTTAAAATACATATTGATCTTTACATTAGCCGGATTGGTGTTTTATTCGTGTGAAGATTTTGAAGAATATCCTGTTGTTCCTCACATTGAGTACAAAGAATTTGGCATTGTTAAAGATCAGGCCGGTAAAGATTCGCTTGGGTATTTATCAATTACCTATACCGATGGTGACGGAGATATTGGGTTGAAAGAAACGGATACTTTGACACCTTATCAATATAATTTTTTTCTTGATATATATGAACTGATCAACGATACTTTACGCAAACTCATTTTACCCGATACAAATGTGAATTTCAATTCGCGTATCCCGGTACTCACCCCCGATGGAGCAAGCAAAGCAATCAAAGGTACCATTGAACTGGAACTGGAACTTTACATGATGATCCCCTTTCTGGAATCCGATACCATTGCTTTTGAAATGTATATCATGGATCGGGCTCTGCATAAAAGCAATGTTGTAATGACCCCCCAACTTGTTTTCAACTAACAAAGTTATATTTTGAAGTGAGTTAACAGAAAATTAACAGAAAATTAATGGTTTGTTAATGATTGTAATGTGAGGTGAAATGCCATAACTTCCTAATTTTGCTTCCAAAGTAAAGTAAATGAAAAGGTTAATTATTATATTCATCGCAAATCTTTTAATTGCTGGTGTGGCTATCCCTAAAAAAAATAATGGTGCGGATAACCCTGATGAGGATGCCAGTAATAAAACAATTGTTTTAAAAGGAACAGTGCTTGACAATGACACAAAAGAAGAACTTGTTTGTGCAAAAGTTTACGTTGAAGGTACTCAATTCTCCACTTGTACTGATGTAAATGGCAATTATGAGATTTCAGGTTTAATTCCCGGTGAATATAATATTAAGGTAGCATATATTTCATACAAAGAAAAAGTCCTTTCTAATGTAAAACTGAAACAAAGTAATACCGAAATCCTTAACATTGAGCTCGAGACTTTATAATTTATTAACATAAAAAAACCCATCTAACTGATTTTTGTGCTCTCTTGTTAGCGTTAACTGCCAGTACTTATCTATTATTTAAAGATTGAAGCACGGAAAAAAATTTAAATTAATGTTAATTTAACTTTAATTTAATGTTAATTATTTGTATCTTTGTTTCGAAAACATCGTTAAACAGATGAAATTATTAACTAAAAAAGAGAGGAGGTGAACGATGAAAAAATTATTTTCATTACTAATAGCGTTCATTTTTGTTTCAGTTGCTTTCTCTCAGGAAGTGCAGCACAAAGATGGAAAGTATTATAAGAACGGTGAACTTTTTACAGGTAAAGTTTTTGAATATTACGAAGATGGAACTGTGAAAATGGAAGCGAATGTCCAGGATGGAATTCTGGATGGATTAACAATTCTTTATTATACTGATGGAACGGTCAAGGAGCAACGATCGTATAAAGATGGGTTAAAAGACGGAACCTGGATACAGTGGGATGCAGATCATAATAAAATTGCCGAGGCAAATTTCAAAAATGGTTTGAAAGATGGATACTGGTATATGTGGGACAAAAACGGTAACAAAAGATATGAAATTTTCTACGCTGAAGGAAAAAAACAAGGCGATTGGTACATGTGGGATGAAAATGGCCAATTAGCTTACCAGAGGCATTACTAAGAAATTTTTGTTTTCGGTTTAAAGGCGGGGTTTTTTTTGATCCCGCTTTTTTTTTAACACAAAGTTAAATTTACAATTCGCTTGCAACTTTCTATTTTTGTAATTGTCATTTAACCCAAAAGTTAAAACTATTACATATATGAGACTTTTAAAAATTATTGCAGCATTGGTAATTGTGAGTTTTACTCAAGTTGTTCTTTCACAGGAAATAACGCAGACAATCCGGGGGAAGGTGGTTGATAAGATTACCATGCAACCTCTGATCGGTGCAAATATCATTGTCATAAATTCTGATCCCCTCATTGGTACAACTACGGATACAGATGGCAGATTCAGACTGGAAAACATTGAGACCGGCAGGGTTGGCCTGAAGATCAGCTTTGTGGGATACCATGATAAGGTTTTGTCAAATCTTTTACTGACATCCGGTAAGGAACTTGTTCTTGAAGTGAAGCTGGAGGAAAAGCCAATTATCGGGAAGGAAATTGAGATCAAAGCCCGGCGGAATAAATTTAAACCACTGAACGAAATGGCAACTTTGAGTACCCGTAGTTTTTCAGTTGAGGAAACACAAAGATATGCCGGCTCGAGAAATGATGTTGCAAGGATGGCAAGTGGTTTTGCAGGTGTGAGGATCAGTGATGATAGCAGAAACGACATCGTGATCCGTGGTAACTCACCTATCGGATTGTTATGGAGACTTGAAGGAATTGACATTCCCAATCCCAATCACTATGGCGCTTTAGGAACAACCGGAGGCCCGGTTTGTATACTAAACAATAACCTGCTAAATAATTCGGATTTCATGACAGGAGCTTTTCCCGCAGAATATGGAAACGCAATTGCCGGTGTTTTTGATCTGCAAATGCGCCCCGGAAACAATGAACAATTTGAATTCCTGGGACAAATGGGTTTTAATGGTATAGAATTGGGTGCCGAAGGGCCCATATCAAAAGAAAAAGGTTCTTCATTTCTTATAAACTATAGATATTCAACACTTGAAATATTTGATGCACTTGGTATTGATTTCGGTACCGGAACTGCTGTGCCGAAATATCAGGACCTTTCATTTAAAATCAATTTGCCCAACACAAAGCTTGGTAATTTCTCAATCTTTGGAATTGGTGGCATTAGCGATATAGCTTTTCTTGAAAGCGAAAAGGATACAACCCAGGACAAAATTGATTTTTACTCGGGAGAAGGCATAGACCTGACTAACGGATCGGATATGGCAGCCCTTGGATTAAACCACAGGTTGAAAATATCAAAAACATCTTATACAAAGTTTTCACTTGCCCTTACATATCATAAGTTCCGAACGGATACCGACAGTATTATCCCAAAAACATTTGAACTATTTCCCGTATACAGAAATGACTTCACAGAAGTAAAAATTTTTTCATCTCTCGAACTGGTAAAAAAAATCAACTCAAGACATAATTTTAAGACTGGAATCATTGCCACACGATACAATTTTAATCTTTCTGATAGTGCATATAATTCAAGCCAGGAAAGATTTGTTACCATAACCAATTATGATGGGGCAACCTATTTGTTACAGTCATATTTACAATGGCAATACAAGATCAGCAATACACTGACGTTGAACCCCGGAATTCACTACCAGCATTTTACTTTGAACGGATCAAATGAAATTGAGCCCAGGTTAGGAATCCAATGGGATATGGCACCAACGCATAGTTTGTCTCTGGCATACGGGACACATAGCCAGTTAATGCCTGTTACCGTTTATTTTAATCAAAAAGAAATTCCTGAAGGTGGCATTCAGAGGATTAACGAAAATCTTGATATGCTGAAAAGCAGGCACATTGTTTTGGGCTATAAATTTGCTTTAAATGAATTCACACAACTCAAAACAGAACTCTACTATCAGTCTGTTTCACAGGCTGCTGTGAATGGAAATAAACCGAGCCCATATTCTATACTTAACCAGGGGGCTAACTTTTACATTGCAGTCCCTGATACTCTTGTAAACGATGGAACCGGATATAATTATGGCCTTGAAATGTCGCTTGAACGTTCGTTGCATAATGGTTTATACTATTTGTTAAATGCTTCTCTGTATCAATCCAAATATAAAGGCAGCGATGAAGTAGAAAGAAACACTGCTTTCAACGGGAATTATGTTGTAAATGCATTGGTTGGTAAAGATTTCTCGTTAACTCATTTGTTTAAAAAGTCGAATAAAAAATTCAATCTGACAATTGATCTAAAAGCAACATTTGCCGGCGGGCAGCGTTATACCCCAATCAATGTTGAAAAATCAATGGAAGAAGACCGGAGGGTTTATTATGAAAACCTGGCGTATGGCAAACAATACAAAGATTATTTCAGAACTGATTTCAGAATCGCTTTACGGCAGAACTCACGGAAAATAACCATGGAATGGGCCATTGATTTCCAGAATATTTTCAATGTGAAAAATATTTATTCCCGGCGATTCAACCTTAAAACAGGTGAGTTTAAAGATATTTATCAGTTAGGTATTCTTATTGTTCCGCAATTCAGGATTGAATTTTAGTACTTTTGAAGAAAAATTATTCTTATGAAAAAGTTGTTTTTCCTCATGCTTGCCAGCATTGCCATTTCTATCAACGCAATAGCAGGCAACAAACCCATGAAAAGTTTTGATGAACTGATGGAGGCTTTAAATGCCGGTTATGAGGTAAGAGTAGTGATCCACTATGCAAAATGTAAACTGGAGATTGATGGGGAAATACAGGAATCATCACCGGATGCCATTGGCGGAATGGAAATTGATGTTTATGAATATTTTGCCCCGATGACTGTGTATAATAAGCTTGCCTTTGTTGTAAATTCAAAATCAAAATTAATTCAAAATCCACTCGGAGAAGGTTATGTATACAATTATGTAAAACTAAAAACATATGCGGATAACTCGGTGATCGTTATTGCACAATATCTTGATCCACTGACTTATGAAGTCATCATGGATGAAAAATTTATTGGTGTTATCAACAATGGAAAGAATGATGAGGGCGTTTTCTTTTACAGGTTGTAATAGTTAGTTTACCGCAAAAGGAGCACAAAAGAATATGGTCGAAAAGCGCTATTCAAGGAGAAAATGGGTTATTATTGTTATCATTATTTTCACTGGTGTAGTTTATCTGACAAAACTTTTCTCGATACAGGTTCTTGATCATGATTACAAATTATTCGCCGAAAACAATGTAATTCGGTATATCACACACTACCCTGCCCGCGGTTTAATCTACGACAGAAATGAAAACCTGCTTGTATACAATGAAGCAGCATACGATTTGTATGTTGTTCCTAATCAGGTAAAAGATATTGATACACTTGCATTATGCAAGCTTATGAATATAAAAGTGGAAACTTTTGAACGCAGAATGCAGAAGGCCATTGATTATTCGAAGCACAAATCTTCTGTAATAGTTGAACAAATATCCAACAGGGAATATGCTTATATTCAGGAGGAACTTTATAAATATCCCGGATTTTATATTGTTTCGCGAACCTTGCGGAAATATCCCATTCCGGTTGCTGCACATATTTTGGGTTTTGTAGGTGAAGTTGATAAGGCTGATCTGAAAAAAGATTCCTATTACAAGCAGGGCGATTATATCGGCAAGAGCGGAATCGAAAAATCATATGAAAATATCCTGAGGGGAAAAAAGGGAATCAAGATTGTAATGGTAGATGTATTCAACTGTGAAAAGGGACGGTATCAGGGTGGAAAGTATGATACCCTTGCTGTTCCCGGCAAAGATATTTACCTTACCCTTGACACGGAATTGCAGAAATATGGCGAGAAGCTCATGCAAAATAAAAGAGGAAGCATTGTTGCAATTGAACCTGCTACGGGTGAAATTCTCGCGATGGTTTCAAGCCCTGCCTATGATCCTAATTTGCTTATCGGACGTGTGAGAACAGAGAATTTTAAAAAACTCAGTCGGGATACGCTCAACCCTCTTTTTAAGCGCCCGACTCTTGCTCAATATGCACCCGGCTCCACTTTTAAGCTCGTTAATGCCTTGATTGCATTACAGGAGGGGGTAATAACAACGGCTACCGAATTTGAATGTGATGGTATTACTGCTTATCCTATCAAATGTAGTCATGATCATTATACACCCGTTACTTTTTATGAAGCCATTGAGCAATCCTGTAATCCTTATTTCTGGAATGTTTTCAGGCATATTATTGAGCAAAATCGTTTTGAAACCATACAGCAAGGTTATGAAAACTGGCGCGATTACTTGCTTTCGTTTAATATCGGAAGGAAATTCAATTCGGATATAGAAGTGCAACGTTCCGGTAATTTGCCTGCTTCATATTATTTTGATAAATATTATGGGGAAAACGGATGGCGTGCCATTACCATCAGGTCTCTGGCGATAGGCCAGGGTGAAATTGAATTTACACCCCTGCAATTGGCCAATATGGTTGCAATTATTGCCAACCGGGGTTATTATATTATGCCGCACCTGGTAAAAAGTATTGAAGGAAGGAAAAATCCCTTTGGTTTATTCAAAAAGAAGAATTATACAATGGTTGACTCTATACATTTTGAATATGTTGTTGAAGGAATGAAAAGGGTGTTTTCAGGTCATTATGGTTCAGCCAGATGGTATAATGTTAAAGGTATTGAGATGTGCGGTAAAACCGGAACTGCAGAAAATCCACATGGAGAGGACCACTCAATTTTTGTTGCATTTGCACCCGCCGGGAATCCTGAAATTGCGATTTCCGTTGTTGTGGAAAACAGCGGGTTCGGGTCAACATGGGCTGCTCCAATTGCAAGTTTGATGATCGAGAGATATTTAACAGATAGTATACCATCACGTTGGTATGAGGAGAAAATTTTAAATGCAAATTTATTGAATGTCATTAAAAAGGAGTAAAGAAGGCATATTACACAATCTCGACTGGTTTACAGTTTTTCTGTACCTGCTGCTGATATTTATCGGATGGATTAATATATACGCAAGTCTTTATAATGAAGAGCATCGAAGTATTTTTGATTTTACGCAGCGATACGGAAAGCAACTGATCTGGATTATTCTGGCGATAATCATTGCCATGGTTATTTTAATGATTGATTCAAAGTTCTTTGCAACATTTGCCAATTTGTTTTATGCCCTGGGCCTGTTGTCGCTGATAGCGGTTTTGCTTTTTGGAACAACAGTTGCCGGATCACGTTCATGGTTTCAGATCGGATCATTTGCCATTCAACCTTCGGAATTTGCCAAATTCACAACAAGCCTGGCTCTGGCAAAATATCTGACTTCCCTGAACGTAAACCTCACAAAACTAAAACATGTTTTAATCTCCCTGGCAATTATTCTAACACCGGCTTTTTTTATTCTTCTTCAACACGATACCGGATCGGCACTGGTGTATGCAGCCTTTATTCTTGTGTTATACCGTGAAGGACTTTCAGGAACCATTATTGTGATTGGATTGCTTGCTGCTGCTTTGTTTTTTATTACTTTAATCTTTGGGAAAATCGTAGTTATTACAACCATTGCCGGGATTTTATTTTTATTCTTAATTTTTATACCTAAAGTCAGAAAGCACTATAAAACAGTAATTGGCTTATTGCTAATTATGTCGGCTTTTACTTATAGTGTTGAGTATGGATTTGATAATGTATTAAAGACCCATCAGAAGAAAAGAATTAATGTATTGCTCGGTATTGAAAGCGATCCCCACGGTGTTGAATATAACGTGAACCAGTCGAAGATTGCTATTGGCTCCGGTGGGCTTACTGGAAAGGGTTTTTTAAACGGAACACAAACAAAGTATGATTTCGTACCGGAACAAAGCACGGATTTTATTTTCTGTACGGTCGGTGAAGAATGGGGCTTTTTGGGATCCTTAGTGCTTATATGTTTGTTTACATTATTATTGATCAGGATTATCAAATTAGCTGAGCGACAACGATCGAAGTTTGCCCGGATATACGGCTATGCTGTTGCATCTATTATTTTTCTGCATTTTGTTATCAATATCGGGATGACGATAGGATTATTGCCTGTGATTGGTATTCCTTTGCCTTTTATAAGTTATGGTGGTTCTTCGTTATGGGCATTTACCATATTGCTTTTTATCTTTTTACGGCAGGATGCTTCACGGCTGGAAGTATTATAAAAAAAGGGATACCTGTAAAAAGCATCCCTTT
>CAZTAW010000032.1:5089-7867 GCA_964611705.1 uncultured Bacteroidales bacterium | reverse complement strand
TCATTTCAATAATATTGTTCATTAATAAAACTCAATTCTGTTATCCACAATATCAGCTTTTTCTTTAATAGCTGTGTAGTAGGCATTGCCTGACATGCGTCTCTGAAAACTGTTGTAAAGAGGTTGCTTGTATGCTGCAAGGTTGGTTGATCCGCTAGGTTCAAGAAACTGATCAACAACAAAACGGTAAACACCGAGGTTACCTTTTACCGGTGGTGAAAGCACACCTTCTTCTGAAATAAATACAGCGGAAATAACTTTGGGCTCTCGTCCAATACCCTTAATATTCACTGAGCCAAAAGAAACGGTTACAGTATCTACTTTTACATTCAGATCTTCAGCCATTTGATATATATTGCCTTCGAGATTGTTCATTTTTTCTGCAAGATAGTCTGCTTTTTTATCCTGAATCACAAGATTCTCAATAGAGCTCCGCAGTTCTTTAAGCGGAATGTAACCTTTTTCTCTTCTTTCCTTCAATAATACCACTACATAATGATGGTCTATCTGGAATACATGAGAAACTGTTCCGGGATCAATTTCTTCATCATATGCCCATTGGATAATTTTTCTGGGATAACTCAGACCGGGAATTTGATTTGTCATTCTTGTTACATGAGGGGCAGTTTTTTTAACATAACCGCTGTCAATGATTGCTTGTTCAAATTTTTCAGGTGTCTTGTTTTTACCAGCGAATAGTTTGGCCCTGCGTTTTATTTCATTATTGGTTTTATCGCTGAATTGCACTTCACGGTTGATCATAGCTACGCGCACCTTTTTAATATTAGGTGATTGGCCGGTGGTTTTAATTATGTAATAGCCAAATGGTGTGTCAAGTTTGTTAATATCGTCTTCACCGGAGTTGATTACCGATTCACCAAAATCATACTCTGTTTTTATTATTATGTCTTTGACCTGGGGTTGGTTATCCAGATTCTTTGATCTGTCAAGTGCTTTTTTCAGTTCTTTTAATCTGACTTCCTGATTGAACCATCCAATGTCACCACCATTGCTTGCCGATTGCTCATCAGAATACTCCCTGGCCAACTCTTCCATCCTGGAGGGATTGCTTTCAAGTATATTCATCAGGCTGTCGGTTAGTGCTTCGGCCTGTTCTTTGGTTCTTGTCTGGTTTTCATCAGCAAATAAAGTCTCATCATATTTTATCAAAATACGGCTTGCTTTAATTGTATCAGGACGATAAGCTATATCCATCAGTTTGGCCGTATGATATGCACCTTCTTCCAGGTAAGGGGGTACAAATGTACCAACAGGAGAATTAAACATCATACTATCAATTGTTGCCGGAAGTTCTCCTTCTACATACCAGGTGCTGTCGTATTCATCATCGCTGTAGCCCTTAACAAAAATCGGAATTTCTTCATTATCCTTTTTCTGAAAGGTTTCAAATAATTGTTCTGCTGTATTCTTTGCTTTCTCATAGTCTTCCGGAGATGGTGTTACTTCAAATACCACGTATTCAAGACTTACAAATTCAGGTTGCTCGTAACTGTGTTTTGTTTCTTTATATTTTGCTTCTACTTCAGCATTTGTGAATGATACAACAGTGTCGGGAAGCAGGCGGTATTTTGAATCAATAAAACGGATAACAGCTTCCTGTTCTTCTTCCCTGTAAAGCTTTTGCGCGAACCGGTCGGGTACGTAATAACTTTTGAAGATAAGATTATTGTATTTCTTTTGCAATTGGTCTTTCTTAATATCTTTTTCAAGATTTAGCCACCAGTTTCGCTGGGCTGGTTGCAAACGGTTGAGATTCTGAATGATCTCAATGATTTGTTGTCTTCTGAATTCCCCGGTTTCAAGGTCGGTAAAATCTCGAATAATCGCCGGATGCAGGTTGGTACCCTGTATAAGTTCGAATAACTCATCAGAAGTTACTTCTACACCTAACTCGTCAAATTGTTCTCCCATGAGTTGGTTATACAGAAATTCCTCCCAGGTTCTTTGCCTGATATTAAATGATTCGGCAGGTGAAAGCTGCTCTTTATTTTGCTGTTCTTTTTCTTTTGCAATGTTTGCTTCCACCATCCGGTTAAATTCCACTATATTGATATCTTCTCCTTCAATCTCCCCAATTTTATTGCTACCTCTGCTGGGACCACTTTTAAAGAAGTCGCCCAGCACAAATGCTGCCAGTGCAATACCAACCGTGATGACAATAAGCCCTGAATGTTTTCTTATTTTTCCTATTACAGCCATGTTTCTATTAATTTTTTTTAAGGTTGCAAATGTACAACAAGAACTTTATAGTAAGAAATAAAACATTTAATTTTTTCTCTGCCAATTAATTCACGTGTGCTTTGCTGAAAATTTACGGGTGAATAATAAACGTATAAAAAATCGTTTTCTTGCGAAAGACATACCTATTCTTTAATGATTCTCATTTGGATTTGTTCAATGCGGTTTTCGGTAGCTTTCACAATGGTAAATATATATTTATCAATGCGAATTTCCTCACTGGTATCAGGAATATCTTCGAAGTGATTGATGATATATCCGGCGAGGGTTTCATAGTCTTCGGATTCGGGAAGATCGAAATTATATTTTGTATTGAGGTGATCAATTTCGAGGCGGGCGGAAAACAAGTATTCATTCTCGCTGATCCTCTTTTCCATAAATTCTTCGGTATCATATTCATCTTCTATTTCCCCAAAAATTTCCTCTATGATATCTTCGAGCGTGACCATTCCCGATGTACCTCCAAATTCATCTACAACAACGGCAACACTTTTGTGTTGCTGGATCATCATCTTTAAA
>CAZTAW010000032.1:0-5079 GCA_964611705.1 uncultured Bacteroidales bacterium | reverse complement strand
CCTCACTTGCTAACTGGGTTTCGGGAACAATAATTATATTTTTAAGAATGGCATTGATTGTATTGGGATTTTTGAACATATCAAACGAATGTGTGTACCCGATGATATTATCTATGGATTCTTTATATACCAGTATCTTTGAATGTCCTGTTTTGGTGAATTTTTCCCTGAGTGATTCTATGGGTTCGTTTTCGTCAAGTGCAACAATTTCAGTTCTGGGTATCATGCATTCCCTCAACTTGACATTTTTAAACTCCATGGCATTCTGAAATATCTCGAATTCACTTTTTACATCCTCCCTGTATTCATATCCCGATTTGAATTCTTTAACATATTCGTCAAGGTCTATTGCGCTGAATCTGTATTTTTCCTTGGAGAGTTTGATCATGAACAATCTTTTCAATATCCATTCGGCAAAGCCGATAAATAAGTAAATAAGAGGATAGAACGCGAAATAAAAAACAGCTACGGGAAGGATGAAAACATTTAAAATGCCGTTCGGATTAATTCTGAACAAAGCTTTGGGAATAAATTCGGCAACCAGTAGTATCAATAATGTTGATATGATGGTAGTAATGATCAGTATGATATACCCGGAATTTATATTTCCGGGAAGGTTGCTTCTTATGACGGGATCAATAATTTTTGACATGGCAATGCCATAAACAACAAGAGCAATATTGTTTCCGAGCAGCAGCGCACCGATAAACCTTGAAGGTCTGATAATGAAATGTGACAGGATTTTACCGGAGAATATACCTTTGTTTTTGTCAACTTCAATTTTCAATTTATTGGCACTGACAAAGGCAATTTCCATACCTGAGAAAAAAGCAGAAAGAACCAGGGTGACAAAAACGATCAGCCAGGGATACATTTGTGATGCATTTAATCGGTTAACCCAAATATAAATATACAACTATTTTTCGTCATCTTCTACTGTAATTGTACCTGTGGGATTATTAATCTCATAATTTGTAAAAGATTCATCGGATGTTAGTCCATCACCATATATAACATCATATTCCGTGGTTATTTTGATCTTTACACCCGAATAGATTTTTTTTGCCCTTTGGTCCCATACAAGATGTTGGGTATTGAGCCGTTCATCCTTTTCAAAATTAATGATCACTACACTGTCTCTGGCTTCCATCAATTTCTTTTTACTATAGCTAATGCCGTATTTTGCTGTGAGTACGGAGCGTGTATTCATAGCCGAATCGTAGAAAACTACTTTAAACCCTTTTGGGAATTCGAAGTAAGGCTCATCACCTTCGTACTGATACATCAAAGGACTTGTTAGGGAAGCTTGTATCTCTCCCGAATCGCTTCTGATATATTCAATTTCATGTGCTATAAGTTCCGGTAATGTATCACTTTCGCCGTAAACAGTAACCGTTTTTAAATCGGGGTTACAAGCAAAAAGCATTGCTGTTAAAACCCATGCAGCAATGCCTTTTAAGATAATATCAGAAAATTTTTTTTTCTTCAAGCTTCAAACATTCAATTAATCGGATGAACGAATGGTTGTTGTTTCGTTGATCCAGCAACCTACGGTATATTTATCGCCTTTTTCATAATTGTGAAAGAAAATGGTTTCCGTATTGGGGAAATATTGCGAATAAGCTCTGATTCTTTCACTGGCTATATCTTTTACATCCGGGTCAACGGATTTTGCTTTGTAATATTTATCAACGGCTGCCCAGTAAACTGACCTTTTCGCCAGCTCGTTTTCTGCACATTCTTCCGAACTGGATGCATACAAATCACCAATAAGGATGTAGGCATCGCCATTGTCAGGTTCATGTTTCAGCGACTTTAATGCGTTTGAACGTGCCGATTGCTTGTTTTTCAATTGTTGATGACAAAATGCCATATAGTAATAAACATCTGCTATGGATGCAGTATCTTCAATTGCTGTTGCTTCATTCAAATATTCAAGCGCTTTTGAATAATTTTTTTTATTAATATACATTTTCCCTATAAATAGCGCTGATTCCGGAGATGGCTCCAGATCGTAAAGTTTAATGGATGTATTGAAGAATAGTTCTGTTTCATTACATTTATGTTCATCAAGCTTGTCTGTAATTTTTTTCAGCAGCTCAATATCCTCCGGATTTTCTTTAAATTTCGTGGAATAAATTGCAATTAGATCATCACAGGTAGCAAATGGTTCAAAGGTTCCGTCAATATTGTTTTGCACATTTTCCAAAGCCTCTGTTGATTTCCCTTTGTTTTTGAGTTTTTCAATATTGTACTCCAGAATATTGCTGACTTTATCATAGGCTTCTACGATAAGTACTGAATCAATCTTTCCTGTAGTTGCCATTTTAATGGTTGTACGGAAATAATATATCAGAATAGGAGCGCTGGTTTTGTTACCACGAAGCTCAACAGATTTTTTAAAGATATTATATGCATCTTCATAATCTTTTGTGCGCAGCCTGTAAAGGTCATAACCTTTGCGTTCAAGCACATATCCTTCCTGATCAAAATATTTTATGCGCTGATCGTACATCATCATCAGCGTATCTATTAATTTGTCCCTTTTCTCATCTGATTCAGCGTTATTGATCATATATTCCAGAATGTTGGCCCCATCAATGTAAATGTTTTTCGTGCTTCTGGGGCAATTCAGAAATGCCCAACGCCAGGGTGCTATAGCATCATTAATTGTCGGGCCTTTGTAACCATTCTTCTTCCATTGCTTATAAAACTCCCTGTAGAGCGAAAGTTTCATAACACAAGTAGCGCTGTCTTGTCCGTATTTAGATTGTGTACTTTGTACCTCGCCACTTTCGTCATCTTCTGTTTGCTGAGAATAAACGACCGGTGTAGCCAGAAGAATTCCGGCAAATACTAACAAGCTGATTAAAAATTTTCGTTTCATGGGTACTTATTTTTAAGTTTTATCTATATTTTGGCTTAACAAACCATGTTTCATGTATTGAAATTCCAAGTGTAAATTTAACAAAGTTTTCCTGGATCAAACCATCTGCTGTTGTTCCCCATTTTCCTATTTCGCATCCTATATTGAACGTTGACTTTGATTTCCATACCGGTAATCCAAATCCAAAACTTATGCCAAATTCCTTTAGCTGATTGCCTTTCAGGTCGAGGTACGAATTTGTATAACGCATGCCTAAACGGTAGCTAACTCTTTCCCAATAGGAAAAGATGCTGTAACGCTCAGGAATATATTGTCCCCCGATTGATATGTTCATCCTGTCCATCAGGCTATCCGATTCTCCAAACGACTTGAATTCTTTCCAGTTTTGCCAGTCAAAATCCGCACCAATCAACCATTTATTTTTCTTTTTAAGGACAAAACCTGCTCCTATGCTTTTGGGGATTACAATGTCTCCTTTGATTCCTCCCTCGTAATTGATGGTATCTTTATAAAATTGTACTTCGTTTTTCTCACCGTAAAAAGTACGGGTAATGTTATCTTTTTCTGCACTTAATTTGGTTGTGTTACTGAATGTAGCTCCAAGGGTAAGGTCAAGATCATTTTTAAAGGGTATGGTATATTGAACACCATAAGTAAATATGAAATCATTTGCTGAATATGATCTGTCGAGTCTTGTGCTGAAGTAATACAACGAATCGGGAAAAGTAACGGAAATACCCCTGTCAATAGTACCAAAGACATAAGAAGCGTTAACACCAATTGATAAGTTTTTGGTAATACGAAATGCGTTTCCCCAGTATAGCTGGTTAAAACCACCGGAACCATCGTTTGTGAAACGCACCAGCCCAACACTATCGGTTATTTGGTCTTCGGCAACGATGTAACCAACATTGCTAAATGGCATTAGCCCGAAACTGCTTCTCCACCAATGCGTTACCGGAAAACCAAAGGTCAGATAATTGAGTGTGGCATAATTGGAGTTTTCGCTCAGTTGGGCAGATTTAATAGTAACAAGGCTTGAGAGTACCGAACCTTCGAAAATAAATGATAAGGTATCTATTTCGGTGTAGGAAGCGGGGTTGGCAGCGTTTATCATGCTGGGTAGCCTGAGACCGTATTTGATGCCTCCCATTGACATGCTTCTTATGTTGATATTGGTATTGTTAAGGTTACCGATCCCGAAAAGTGTGTATGGTGAATTTATTCTTGTTGTTTGTGAGATAGTTATCCCACATGAAAAAATAAAAATTATTAGTATGCCAATTCTTTTGTTAACGATGCTCATTAAATTCCAAAATTATGTTCAGACCCCTCAAAACCAGATTTGGGACTGCAAAGATGTTATTTTTTAGTTTCTTATCAAAATAATTCATGTTACCCCCACTCAAAATTATTGTTAAATTTTCATAATTTCTACGAAACTTTTCAATCATACCATCAACTTCAGCAATTGTGCCATGAACCACGCCTGAAACTATTGAATCTTGTGTAGTCCCTCCTGTTAAATGCCCCGAATCGGTGCTATCCAATAACGGTAATTGATGAGTAAAATTATGCAGCGCATCAAAGCGCATTCTGATTCCCGGAGAGATAGCCCCTCCCCGGTAATTTTTGTTTGCGTCAACGATTTCGTAGGTGATGCAAGTGCCGGCAATAACTGCCAGTACATTATTACCCGGAAAAAGATTGTTTGCAGCAACAGCAGCAGCTAAACGGTCTTTTCCCAATGTTTCAGGGGTTTTGTATTGGTTGTTAATTGGGATGGGGGTGTGATGCGAAAACTCTAAGGAGTGAAAATTCTCTGCCAGATAGTTCTTAAAATCTTCGGGATAATCAATCACGGAAACTATGATGGCAGATGATATACTACTTTTACCGATTATCTTTACCAGGGATTCGACTTTCCGGATGAGTTGTTTGGAATCAGTTGTATCCGTTATTTCTATCTTGATAATTTCATTCTTTTCAAAAATGGCAAATTTTCTGAGTGTATTTCCGAAGTCAATTACTAAATTCATCCAGTTTTTTGTTGATTCTGCAAAGGTAAAGTTAATTCAAAGAGAAATAAATATCATGTTTTTAATGATTTTTTTCAGTAAATAAAAAATCTTGTTTACCGGATGATTCTGATTCGGTTTGGATTTCGATTTAAACGGGCGCCTCCGAGACCA
>CAZTAW010000031.1:18049-20990 GCA_964611705.1 uncultured Bacteroidales bacterium | reverse complement strand
ATGTCTGAAAAAGATCTTTTGTATGCGTTGGCTATTCAGAAAAATGTTCTTGGAGAAAATCACCCTGATTTAGGAATGACTTATTATAATCTTGCTACTTTTTATACTGACACTAAGCAGTATTACAAAGCCCTCAAACATCTTCAACTTGCCATAATTATTTACAAGCCGGATTTTCATGATACCAGCATCTTCAGCAATCCAATGAATTTTAAAACAGCCTTCCATAAAGATTTATTTATTGCTTTAAAAACCAAGCCTGACGTATGGGTAAAAATATACAAAGAAACAAAAGACTCAAATGTGCTTAATTACGCTGTTAACACATGGTTACTATGCACAAAACTAATAGACGAGTTTTATTCAAAAATACAAGATGAAAATGAGAAACTTACACTATCAGAAGAAATGACTCATATCTACCATTATGGAACATATTATGCGGCAACACTTTACAAGCTAACGAAAAATCCAAAATATTTTGAATTGGCTTTTATATTTGCAGAAAAACACAAAGCAAGGTTATTAGTAAATACGCTATCAAGAATAAGAAAAATCAAGCAAAAGTCACCACCTGACTCTCTAATAAACCTTGAAAAAAAACACCTTAGCAAGATATCAAGCCTCGAATCATACATTTATAAGATCCGTAAAAGTTCAATTGATAGTGTAGATGTTAAGATTAGAAAACTTGAAGACAGTCTTTTCTTTATTAAGGAATCTTTCACAAAACTTAAAAAACAAATAGAAAAGAAATATCCTGAATATTACAATCTGCAAAACAGAAGTAATGAGGTATCAATTTCCAAATTACAGTCTTCATTGAAATCAGGAGAAACAATTCTACAATATATGACAATTGATTTGGAGCAACCCATATTACCGGAAGAAAGCACAACACTTGTTATATTCATGATAAAAAAAGATAGTTCTGACTTGATTATGGTTGAGATGGACAGTATTTTTCATAAACAGGTGAAAGAACTTAGAAAAAGCATACTTAAGAATAAGTTTAGGAAATCATCAATACCCAATTATAAATTATTAACCTATGAAGTTTACAAAAAGACTGTCAAACCTTATGCAAAGAGTATTTTGAATAATGATATAATAATTATACCTGATGGCATAATTGCTACCTTTCCTTTCGAAATTCTTTTGACAAATAAAGCGGACTCTATTAATAATTACAAAAAACTTCCTTATTTACTAAAGAAACATAATATCGTCTATAATTTTTCTTCTTCTCTCTACTACTATTCTTTAAAATTTAAACCAGAAAAAGGATTAAATAATCTCCTTGCCATGGCTCCTTCATTTAATGACTATGAAACATCAATTCAAAACTTATACGCTGAAAGAGAAGATGAATTTATAGATCTTTCAGAAGCAAGAAAAGAAGTTAAGAAAATAGGTGAACTTGTAAGGGGAAATATTATAACTGGAAAAAATGCTACGAAGAGTTTTTTTCTTAACAATGCATCAAATTATAAAATTATTCATCTTGCAACACATAGTTTTATTGATTTTGCTCAACCATTAAATTCGTATATATTGTTTTCAAGTAATAACAAGAAGAAAGATTATGAAAAATTATTTACCTATGACCTTTTTCAAACAAACTTAAATGCCGAATTAGCTGTTTTAAGCACATGCAGTTCTGGGTATGGAAAAATTCATAATTCCGAAGGCTTGCTTAGTATAGCCAGGGATTTTATTTACTCAGGAGTTCCAAATGTTGTTATGTCACTCTGGAATATCAATGATATTGCATCGGCCATGATAATGGAATCATTTTATAAAAAACTTAAAGCCAACAAATCCAAATCAGAGGCTTTACGAGAAGCGAAACTCGACTTTATAAAAAACGCCGATCATATTATGTCGAATCCCTATTTTTGGGGAGGAATAGTATTAATAGGTAATCATTCAGGTATTAACCTTAACAACAAAAAAATCTCAACAACGCATATTATCATTACTGTAATTCTTACCTTATTGATTTTTTTTGCGATCGTTTATTTTTTTAAAAGAAAAATATAACGGAATCATTCGGTGTAAATTTCTGTTAGCAATTTATGAAGTTCCCTCGATTTAGGAATATGACAGGAATCATTTAGATTTATGTATTTAAGTTCTTTTATTGATTCTTGTATCTTACCATTCTTAATATATATTAGTGACAGATACCAACGTGCGTAGCAATCAAACATTTGAGAATTGCCGGTTAAATCCATGAAAATTCTTTCTGCTTCCTTAAGATTATCATTTTTCATTAAAACAATTCCATGATAAAACCTTATTTCCGATAGACTTAATACTGAATCCGTTAATTGCTTAATCAACTTTTCAGCATGCTTATATCTCTTCATGTTGTAATGCACAAAAAATTTGTTTATCATACTATCAGTATAATCATATCCTCTTTCGGAATGGATATCAGGATAAGGAGTAAAATAATCATTATAAATGGCAATATATTCAGGGGTATCTGATGAATTCCACAAAAACAAACCTATCAGAACTCCTGCAATGATAATTGCTGCGTATGCCAGATAAGAGATTTTTTTAATTTTTAGCCTGTGGCTTTTATCCTGTGAGGATTTGTTATTCTGTACAGGGTTAAAAAACTCTGTAAGAATAAAATATGCTTCTTTTACCCGTAGTTTGCATTTATTGCAATCTTCAACATGATCAACTATTTGATCAGGAATTTTGCTTTTTTTATTATCCAGCAGGTACTCGGCATATATAGAAATACCTATTTCTGAAAGGTGGCCTTCCTCATTGAAATAATTTATATTTACTTCTTCTTTGGTCATTTCAATTCCTTCAAATATTAATTCTCTTTACTTCATAATATTTTTCCAGCAATATTCCTAAACTTTCTTCATCATACATAGCATGCGGTGGCTCCCCGTTTAGCAAATAGATCAACTCT
>CAZTAW010000031.1:0-18039 GCA_964611705.1 uncultured Bacteroidales bacterium | reverse complement strand
CAGGGCGAATAATGTATTCTGGAGGGGTTTCTTTTTCCTTTATCCATTTTCTAATTGCTTCCGCATTAACTGGTTTATTTTGAAGTTCACTTATTATTGAAGCAATAATACCGTACTTTTTACTATTTTTTACATTGGGTTCATTTATCATTTTGTTAGCGATCCGTAGTATAATTTTTAGCTTGTTATCAAGACTTTTTGTTTCCAACTTTGTAAAGGTAATACCAAAGTAACCTTTCAGGCAAATTTCAAGCTTAAATCTTTTCTTATTGAATAAAACAAAAATTGTTTGTAATCTCTCAATTTCATCCTCAATGATAAGATCACGCTCAATACTTTCCTGTTGTGTTACATCCGTCTTAATGTTTGAAAAATATTTAATTTCTTTTTTCATTTTTGCACGTATCAACTCTTTGCAAATATTATTAACAACAACAGTTAAATAGGTTGCTGGCTTCACGCTGCCATTATAATTTTTCCGAAGAACAGGCAAGCGATTGATCAGCTTTTCAATCACATCATGGTAAAAATCCTCAGTTTCATCATTTTTAATAAAACCGGCAAAAACATACCGATTACATATAAACTTTATAAGCTTTATATGGTCATTTATATTGAAATCGGAGAAATTATCCTGGTTACTGCCTTGCATAAAAGAATCCGGTTTTGCGCTTAATAAAGTATGATAAAAGTATAAAAAATCTCCGAAATTCTACGGACTTATCATATAAATTAAAAAAAACAGCAAATTAAAGTGATGGATAGTTACGAAAGCCATAACAATTGTATAGAGATCATTAAATCGTCGGGTACAGGTTTATTTATTTATGATCTCAAAGATGAAAAATACAAATGGTATAACGAGAAATTCATGGAATTGCTTGGTATAGATAACAATACAAAAGTAAATAATGTTAACAAAATAATCAATTCAAAAATACATCCAAAAGATGAATTATTTTCACAAGAAGTATATAAACATGAATCAAATGATTATTCAGATAACTATCATTCTTTGTTCAGAATAAAGAATAATTCCGATAAATACCAATGGTTATTAGCTACTATGAAAGAAGTAAATACTCAATCTTCTGATTCTTGTTTGTTAATTGGCTTTATAATAGACATTACAAGTCTACTTCACCATAACAACCAATTGCTAAAGGCTATTAAGGAAATAAAAAAGGAAAACCACAGGAAAGTACTTAATAGCTTAACAAAAAGAGAAAAACAGGTCACCCCATTATTCATTAAAGGCTATACCTACAAGGAAATAAGCGAACAACTCTGCCTTAGTCCTCATACAATAATCAAACACAAAAGAAATATTTTCAGAAAAACAAACACGAATAACATAAAAGAATTAATATGTTTTGCATATGAAGCAGGTCTTAAATAAAAATACCCCAAATGGGGACTTTTATATAATGAATTACTTAATTAGTTTTAAAGCCAATTTAACCCGGACCATAATGAATAAAGCAAGAAACGCATTCATCTCAATCCTTTTGCTAATAATACTGCCATTCATAGAAACCAATTGTCAGGAATTTAAACTCCCCATATATCAGAAAGGCAGGATTTATTTTGAAGATGGCACTTCACTCAATTACTCAAAATTGCTTGAAAATAATGATAGTGTATTATGTTATACATCTTCTAATCTCAGAATCAATCTAGCCAAAGAAAACATCTATAAAATCCAGACCAAGGGAAATCATGCACTAGAACTTGGAGCCGGTTGCACCTTAGCGGGAATTTTAATGAGTGTTATTATAACAAGCTCCTGGGATGAGCCCCATTTGGAGGATGCAAAACCAACATTTTATGCCATCATGATACCTACATTTGCATTTTCCGGAATAATCACGGGACTATTCTGGCCAAAATATAAGACCGTTTACCTCAAAAACCCGAATTTTTCTTTTGCACCCTATTATGAATACAATAAAATTAATCATTGTTCAAATTATGGAATAAAAATAACAATACGTATTAACAATTAAAAACCAGAACCATGAAAAGTAAAATTTTAGTGACCTTATCGTTAATGGCTTTTTTAAGCCTGAATGTTTTCAGTCAGGTTGAATCATTAGATGACCTTCCTGCGGTAAATAAGGGATTTATTATGCTATCTGATGGAAAGAAAGTTGATTTCAAGGGATTAAGAAGCAAAAATAATACTTTGACTTTTACCAACAGCGCCGGTATGCAACAACAAATCCAGGGTGATGATGTATACAAAGTTGTTAAAACCGGTAACTGGGCAGTTGGAGGTGCTGTATCCGGAGGACTAGGTGGTTTACTTGGAGCTGTTCTTGGAACAAGTACCTGGACAGGAGACCTTGAAGATAAAAAAAGTGGTTTTATTGTCGGGGCAACAATTGGTTGTGCAGCACTTGGAGGAATCATCGGGGCATTTGTCACAAAAGAAAAAGTGCTTTACAAAAACACAAATATTGACTTAGGTTTCTTTTATCGTCCCGAACAAATTAACAACAAAACTTATCCTTCAATCGGAATAGCAATTAAGTTTTAATCTAAAAAAATATAAGTTATGAAAAAAACAATATACTTTTTATTGATGGCAATAGCCATAATCACATTTAGTTCATGTGCATCTATTAAAGCCACAGTTGAACAAGACCAAAAAGCAAAACATCTCAAACCGGAAGAAGGAAAGGCATTGGTTTATTTTATCAGAAAATCAAACCTGGGAATGGCTGTTAAACTCACAATCGAAACCAAGGGAATTGAAGTTGGGACAACAAAAGGTAAAACTTATGTCTACGGTATGTTTGATCCGGGAAAATATATCTTCACCTGCAAAGCAGAAAATGAGGCGGACATAATCCTCGAAGTTGAAGCTAACAAAACATATTATGTTGAAATAATACCCAAAATGGGATTCATCAAAGCCAGATGCCAGTTAGAAAAACTACACCCCGCACAGGGTAAAGAATATTTGCAGAAATGTAAGCTTTCGAATGAATGTAAGGATATTAACAAATTATAATCATTATTAAAAAGTTAAGCTATGAAATCAATTAAAATAATACTACTATGCATCACACTACTTTTGGGATTTAATCTTTACTCCCAAAACTCACCGATAGATCAGGGAAGTTACATGATTAACGGCGGTCTTTCATATACTAGCATGGGTGGTAAACTATACGAAACAGATGATGACAGAATAAATAATATTCAAATGACATCAAATGTTGGAACGTTTGTATTTGATAATGTGTTGCTTGGAGGTAAATTATTATATACTCATATGAAACAAGGTAAAGGGAACATGTCATCATTCGGAATTGGGCCTTCGTATGCCTACTTTTTCGACTTGAGCGGTAGTTCAAATAATGTTAAAGGAAATCTTTATCCATATTTAGGAACCTCTTTCATGTATGTGATTTATGGATCAAAAACATATTATTACTTAGAAGATAAAACAGAAAAATCTTCAACCAGTGGATTCCTTTATTCATTCAGTGGAGGAATTAATTATATGATAACACGATCGTGCGGTCTTGCAACTGAAATAGGCTATCAAATTACAACTATTGAAGGCATAAGCGGCAACCAGTTTAATTTGGTGATTGGATTTGTGGTGTTTATTAATTAACTGCCTTATTCATAGATATCTGTTTTTTTACTTATAAAATAAAAATTTAAAAGATTTATTTACTTTAAACTTATATCAGTCACATCAGATGCAAAACCAATTTATTAGAATATATTTGATTGTGCTGATTACTTAAATTACAACCCAATATTAAAAATGGAAAACAATAATAAAAGATCAGTCAAATGCCCATTCTGCGGCAAGGAATATCATTCCGAAAAACCCCCAAAATGCACATGCGGGTATTATTTTGATCAAAACCAATATGAGCTTGATAGTAAAAATCAGGTAATAACACATCAAAGTCAGGCGAATACAAGGGAGAATCAGGAAATTCAATCTGCACTCAGTAAGTATTACGGCGTTAAGGGCTGGTTGTTGTTTTTCTGTTTCTCACTTATTATCTTAGGCCCTGGTTTTGTTTTATATAACATCATAACGGCCTATGAAGATATTGGACCGGTAATTGAAGAATTCCCTAATGTATTTGTAATTGTTGTAATTGACACTGTTTTAAGCCTCGCCATGATTGTGTTCAGTATCTATGCAGGTTTGATGCTATATAAAATAAAACCCGGGGCAGTAAAAATTACAAAGATGTATTTAAAAACCTACCTGGTCTATATTATCATATCAAGCATTTTACCTTTCATGGCCGGATTTCCATCAAGAGTAAATGAATTAATGTTACAGGAAATGATTCCGGGCATTATCGGCTCATTGGCCTACTTTTTTATCTGGTATTCATTTATGAATGTTTCAAAAAGAGTTAAAGCTACTTACTACAGCTAGTGGAGAAATGGAGTGTTGGAGTGTTGGAGTAATGGGGGGTTGGCATTGTCATGCCTGAAACCTGAAACTCCCAACTAACTCACAACCCGTAGGTCCTACTCCTTCTTCCTCAACCCTTTCCTCCCGGGCGTAATCGTTGTTTTTACACCGCTCAGCAATGTTTTCCAGAGGAAATTAATAACGCCTTTCTCCTTGTCTCTTTCAAAATACATGGAAGCAATAAAGGGTGGGGATGATTCTTTGGGAGGATTTTGTTTTCGTATTACATTATTCACCAGAAAGGAAAAGAATTTTTTCTCCTGTTGTATTTCATCATGATCCGGTTTCAGGATTTTGATTTTCAGGTTATCGTATAAAAACTCCATATCACCTATGGCATAATCATTATTGGCCTGCCCTTCAAATATGATGCTTTTCATATCCCCCGACTCTATCCTGATATTCTGGTTGTTTTCCGTCATGGCATTCAATTTGGTCAGCGACATAGGCTGAAGCGATCCTGAGAAATAAAAGGTATCCGATTGGGAAATAACCGGAATATGAATCCTTACCCGGGCCAGGCACTCGCTCATTAAAGCACCTGTTGCATATACGGAAAAACGATTTTTTACACCAAAAAAGCCGGGTGCGTTGTTCAGGTTTACGATCAAGCTGTTCAAATCCGTAAAATAAACATAACCGGCTTTAGCAGCCCCCGGCACATGCTCACTGTATTTTACGCTCGCCCGCTCAAGATTAACCGTATCAATTTTTAGTTTGAATGTCAGTTTTCGTAAGGCCTGCTGAGGCAATGGTGGATAAAATCCTGCTTTCCTCGGTATCTGCTTGTCTCTGAACACATCCGCTTTTACATCTTTCAGATTTACCTTTTGTGCAATGAAATTATTCTCCCTGAATAAATCATTGTATTGCAGCCCGGAAAGGCTTACCTCTTTTATATATGCGTCAAAACGATCGGTTTGGTATCCCAGCATTTTTGAGAATTTATATTTTTCGTATTGTGGGATAACATTTACGGAATACATTTTTAAAGATGAATCGCAGTAATTTGAGTGCAACTCGTCAAAAGACAATTTATACATCTTATCATCCGTAAAAAGAGAGCCTGCTTTGACAGCGACAATAAAATCGGAAAACCTTAATTGTTTGTCGGAAGGATTATCAAAAGGAAGAAAAACATCCGTTATGTTGAAATAAATCTCATTAAGCTCAATATCAGTTATTTTATTGTTGAATCTTTGAAAAACACCATCGGTTATCCTCAATTTATTGATGGACAGACTTGTGATCTCTCTTTCAGGCCTGCCCTTTTTCTTTTTAGCTGGAGGCTTAAAATCCATACCTATACTGATCCGGGGTTCATCAATCATGATCTTGTCTATATCCAGATTACCATCCTTCAGAAAAGCCCTGATATGAATATCATTGATCCTGAGCCTATTCATCCTTATATCGAGAAAATTATTCTTCTCCAAAGTATCCGTGCTTACGTGAATATCTTTCAGGTAAATTGACTGGGTTAAGATATTGGCCCTGACTTTCCGGATGGTAATGGAGTAATTGGAAAATTCTTCAGCAGTAAGTAATTTATCAACTTCTTTACGGATTCTGGAAGAAATAACCTGATTGATAATGATCACAATAATACAAATAGCTACGATGGCTGAGAGCACGATAACGGTTGTTTTCCTTTGTCTGGCTTTCATTGATCCTTGATATTTAGGGTAAATATAAAAAAATTAGCCAAACTCAGTTAATTTTGCAGGCTATGAAAAATGCCTGATTTACAAACATATTTTAGTTTCGACCTTTTATTTTACAAGCTTTTAAAGATGTTTTCCATATCTATTTTCCTATATTTACAGCTTAAAATAATCAAAAAATATTTTTAACAATGAATAAAAAAGCAACTAGATTTTCAGCAGCATTGATAATCACTGCAATTGCACTTGGTTCTTTATTGATCATTATACCACAGCAGAATAATAATAGCAATATTTTCAAGGAGAACAGTACGGAGAAAATGAACTACCCCAACCAGTGGATGGATTATCAGCGGGCATATCCACACGACCACATTAATCCCGAGGCCTATTACATGGCCATGCACAAGGCAAAAATAATGCAACAATCTGCTTCCCGTGCTGATATTACCTGGGAACTGGCCGGCCCGACCAATACCGGAGGAAGGATCACCGACCTGGCGTTTCATCCCGATGACATCAATACTATTTTTGTTGGTGCCGCTACAGGGGGGATTTTCAAATCCACAAACGGAGGAAGCGATTGGGAGCAGGTGTTCGAAGAAGCAGCAACCATTTCAATAGGCGACCTGGCTGTTGATCCCAATAATCCGGATGTTGTTTACGCCGGAACCGGCGAGGCCAATTCATCAAGCTATAGTTTTTTGGGTGATGGAATTTATAAATCTACCGATGGTGGAAACTCATGGGCACACAGCGGATTGGGAACATCAGCTTACATCGGGCGCATCATTGTTGATTATAATAATTCAGAACGCTTGTTTGTAGCGGCATGTGGTTATCTGTTCAGTCATGGCGGCGAAAGAGGAATATACAGAAGTGTAAATGGCGGTCAGGACTGGGAAAGGGTGTTATACGTAAATGACTCCACCTCCGCTATAGATATTGTTCAGCATCCAACCGATCCAGATATTTTGTATGCCGCTATGTGGGAAAGAAGAAGAGGATTGAATTACAGGCGTTCGTTCGGTGATGGATCAGGGCTATGGAAAACAACTGACGGTGGCGATACCTGGAATGAGCTGACCAATGGCCTGCCAACAGGTATTAACGTAGGCCGTATCGGGCTGGATATTGCAAAATCCAACCCGGAAGTGTTATATGCATTTTATGATATGCCAAGTCAGGAAGTAAGGGTTTACAGAACCGATAATGCAGGTGCGAATTGGACTAGAACTAACGATGGCTCCCTTGATGAAATGAACAGCTCCTTCGGATGGTATTTCGGACAAATCAGGATTGATCCTGCTGATGAAGATATTGTGTATGCCCTGGGTGTTGAACTGCACAGAACCATGAATGGTGGTAATACCTGGGAGGTAATTGCCGATTACAACAATACATACGAAATCCATGTGGATCATCATGCCATGTTCATTGACGAAAATACAGGTAGGATTTTTGAAGGTAATGACGGCGGTTTTTATTACAGTGACGATTATGGTGATAACTGGACCAAGATCAATAACCTGCCGATTACGCAGTTTTATTACATTACAACCGATTTTCAGAATCCAACACACCTGATGGGCGGAACCCAGGATAACAATACCATCAGAACCATTACGGGCTCGCTCAATGATTGGTTCGCAATACTAGGGGGTGACGGGTTTTATTGTTTGATTGATTATCTGGATAACGACAATGTTTTTGCAGAATCACAATGGGGTAATCTGTACAAATCAGAAAACGGAGGTTATAACTTTGAATACATCAGTTATGACATGTATTACGACAGAAAAAACTGGATGGCCCCGCTGGTAATGGATCCTATTAATCCCGAGGTTTTGTATTTCGGCACACATCGTGTCTGGAAAACCACAGATGGCGGATCCGATTGGAACAATGTGTCGGGGGACCTTACCAAAGGCGGATCAGGTAGTTTCCATACACTGACAACGCTTGCCATTTCATCAGTTAACAGAGATTATGTGATGGCCGGCTCTGCTGATGGAAAAGTTCATATTTCCCTGAACGCTGGCGAGGACTGGATGGATATTTCCGAAGGCCTTCCCAACAGATGGATTACCAGGGTAGCTTTTGATCCCTTTGAGGAAAACACAGTATATGCAACAGTATCAGGTTTCAGGTGGGAAGAATCCGAGCCTCATGTATTTAAATCAACGAATCTGGGAGAAAACTGGAGCGGTATATCCGGTAATCTTCCCGATCTGCCTGTAAATGTAATCACGCTTGATCCATCAAAACAATACAGAATATTCGTCGGAACCGATGCCGGAGTTTTCTACACAGAAGATGGGGGTAATTACTGGGAAAGCATGATGACCAATATTCCAAATGCTCCGATAGTATCCATGGAGCTGCATGATCCATCCAGAACTCTAATAATAGGTACCTACGGAATATCAGCTTATAAAATGGATTTGGATCAATTGGTGAATATCAATGAAAAAGGTGACAACGAAACCATCAACTTAACTAATTATCCCAATCCAGTAAGAATGGGAACAGGAAATACCAACATAACTTTTAATTGCAAAACAGGAAGCTACTGCGATCTCTCTGTATACAATATCAATGGACAAAAGATAAAAACACTGTTTTCGGGAGAAACATCAACAGGTTTACAAAAAGTTACCTGGGACCTGACAAATCAAAACGGTAACTACGTAAAGCCCGGAAATTATGTTTGTAAACTGAGCAACGGAAAAAACAAAACATCAATTATTATTCAGATAACTCAATAATTAAGGAAGCAAGTCATGAAAAAAACACTTTTTATTTTTCTTTTTTTGATGGGTATTTTTCATTATGGAATTGGAAACAATTCCACCGATAAATTAATGGAAAAGAAGGAAAAACAACGCGACTGGACTATTCTGGCTACTTACGATATACCGGAAAGCGCTTCCGGTTTAGCCTGGGATGGAACATATCTGTATTGCGGAATATACGGATCGAACGGCGACAGGATTTACCGGATAGATCCCTCAGATGGAAGCTATCAGCTACAATGCAATGGCCCTCATGATGATGCCTATGGATTAACATACGATGGTACCAATCTCTGGACGATTATCCAGCCAAGTGGACCAAGTAATCCCTCGCTTGCCACGGAGTTTAGTTTAAACGGTGCTTTTGTATCCGATTTTACCTTACCTGATCATTATATGTCGGGTATTGCTTACGACAATGGAGATTTCTGGGTGGCAACCTATTACGATCCCGACGGGCATATTTACAAAGTTGATGATCAGGGGAATATCCTTGATGAATTTGCAGCACCTGATAATCAGCCCTGGGACCTGACCGTGGAAGATGAGTACCTCTGGATGGCCGATTACTGGGGAGATGCATTGTATAAAATTGAAAAAGCATCAGGAACAATGATCGAATCCCACCCTTCGGAAAATGTAGACCCGGCCGGAATTGTCTGGGACGGTGAGTTTCTTTGGTACTGTGATGCCGGTGGTTCGGGAGACCACGACGTGCTTTACAAGGTTGACCTCTATGGAGCAGGAACTCCCGAAATAAATGTGCCTGTGAGATTTCATGACTATGGTATATTAACCATCGGGGATTCGGATATATGGAATTGTGAGGTTCAAAATACAGGAGAAGTGGATCTGATTATCAATGAGGTTGATATTCCGGATACGGTAGCGGTTACTACTACATTTACTACTCCTCATACCATTCCACCGGGGCAATCGGTTCATATTCCGTTTCAGTATCAACCGGATGAGTTTGCTGAATTAAATACAACTGTAATGATACGATCAAACGATCCGATCAATCCGGAAATTGGTGTTTCACTTGCAGGGCATGGGGTATATGCAGGCCCCAGCGCTTTCTTTTTCAGCGACAATCATGATTATGGGGAAGTACGAATGAATGCCTACACCCGCTGGTTCCTGGAAATACAGAACCAGGGAGATGAGGAATTAAGCATTACAAATATTGAGTTCGATGACGACCACTTCACATTGGATTACAATACGCAATTACCGCTCGATGTATCTACACTTGATATTGACAGCATCGGTGTTTGGTTCAGTCCTTCTTATGGGGGTGATTTTTCCTGCAACATGACAATAACACATAATGATGAAACCAATAATCCCTTTACCGTTTCCCTTGAAGGAACAGGCCTTAAAAAGAACTGGCCGATTGGTGATGCCCTTTGGTGGTACTTTATCGAAGACCTTTACGACAGCAGCCCAAAAGCAATTTTGGCTTATGATGACATGACCGGTGACGGTGTTGATGAAGTGATCGTTTGTTCCGAAGACAATTATATTCGATGTCTGAACGGTAATTCTTCCGGTCTGGCTGATATGATGTGGCAACGAGAGATTTACTCGGGCTCTGTTTTCCGGCAGGATGCACTTCAGGAAATTGAAGACATTAACAATGATGGAGTAAACGATATTATCGTCGGAACAGCCTGGGGAGACCGGTCAGTTGTTGCGCTTTCGGGTAATAGCGGTAAGATCATCTGGAAATACCAAACCAACGAATATGGCGATGGCGGTTGGATTTACCAGGTTGAATGCAAATATGATTACAATGGTGATGGTTTTACGGATGTGCTTGCTGCCTCGGGAAATGATGGAAGCGGAACCGGACCCAGAAGAGTATTCTGTATTAACGGAGAAACCGGAGAGGTAATCTGGGATGCAATGCTGGGAGGCGCTGTATTTTGCGTGATCGGTGTGGAAGATTTCACCGGTGATGACTTACCGGATGTAATTGCCGGATCAACCGAGGGTGACAGCCAAGAAGGAAAAGCAACAGGCATTAATGGCAGCAACGGCGGACAGGAATGGAATTTTTATACGGCAGGCCCGGATGTTTGGGCTTTGGCAGAATTAGATGATATTAACGGAGATAATATTAATGATTGTGCAATCGGTGATTTTAGCGGTAACATTTATTTTTTGGATGCTGTTGATGGCAACCAGCTATATCAGAACGCAATCTATGGAGAAATCATTCTGCGTTTCGAAGTTCTGGATGATGTGAATGATGATGGTTATTCCGATGTTTTTATTGCTCACAGCGGAACAAATGGTGTGATGATCAATGGCTATGATGCCTCAACCATATGGAATAAAAGCCTGCCGGACAAATCTTACAATGTTGCCTGGATTGCAGATGTATCAGGAGATAAAATCAATGACGCCCTGGTTGGAACTCTTTACAGTAATAATTACTGTATTTTTATTGATGGTGTGAATGGAAATGAAATCAAATCAATTAATTACAATACGCCTGTAGATGCCATCAATTCAATACCGGATATCGTTGGTGATAATTCGATGGAAATGGTAACCGGCGGAAGAAACGGAAATGTATACTGCTATTCGGGCGGCCCGCTTGAATACGTTAATATACCTCATACAGTCAGGGAAAACAATTTACCCTACATTTTTCCCAATCCTTTCCGGGATGAATTAACCCTTGCATTTACGCTCGAAAAACAATCAAGGGTGGTTATTAATTGCTATGATATCAATGGCACCCGAATTCATCAACTCACAGACGAAATGCTTACAGAAGGATCATATGAATACCAATGGCATGGGAAATTAAACAAGGGTACAAAAATCAAAACAGGAATTTATTTCATTGAACTGATCATCGGAGATAAACCTTACAGAGAACAAGTTATCCGCATCAAATAATTGCATAAAATTGTATCTGAAAAAAAGGGGGCAATTCAGCGATTGCTCCCCTTTTCTATCATGAATTACAAAACTTATCAGCTTACTCTACGATCATTTTTCGTGTTTCGGCTGATTTTCCTGAATATACGGTATACAAATACATTCCTTTCGGAAGAACACTGGCATCCATTATGAAATAATGAACACCGGCTTCAACCTCTCCCTTATCGTATTCGGCAACTCTTTTACCAACCAGGTTGGTGATCACCATTGAGAGATTGGCTTGTGTTTTTGTATTTACCTGTACGTATGATTTATCGCTGAACGGATTGGGATAATTCTGCGAAATGTATGAGATATTGTCTATTGGAGTTTCTTCAATTCCAACATTAATATCTATAGGCAGATATACCATGTTATTATCAACATATTCATGGTCAGCGTTACCACCGGTTGCCACACCGGGCAGGTTATCCGTCTGGTAAACGCAATGAATCATGTCATTGTAAATAAGCGGTGCTGTTGAAGGATATGCACATTCCGAGAACAGGTGGAAGAGGTCGCCGGTAAGGTCTATCATATGTGTCCAGCTTTCTCCCATGTCATATGACCATGCCTGCCATACGTGCCTGTAGTTGAAGTCACCATTTACAAACCCTTGTGCAAGTTTTTGATAGGTAACAATAATATTATTATAATCATCAAATACAATTTGCGGTTGAGAGACAATACCTGTTTCATAAGCTCTTGTTACGTCTGCAGCGAGTGAATCGAAAGGATCGTCTACTTCATCTAAAAGATAACCTTCGTCGGCCAGTGTTTCAGGTACAATATAAACACCTGTTGCACCTACTGTTGCAGTATCAAGTGGATTCATGTCTTCGTTCCAGTACATCAAACCGTTACTCCAGGGATAGTACGAGCGTGCGCCGGCTTCGATCCGGTGGCACATTCTTCCGGCCACTACATGTATTTTCCCGTCATTATCAATACCTACTGCAAGGCTTCCGTCCGTTGAGCCAAATCTATCAGTATTTTCGGGTTGCATACCGCCCCAGGGCATTTCCATATATGTTGTTTTTTGCCAGCTATCACCTCCATCTTCTGAAACAAGAACAACACCTTCGCGGGTGGCGCCATTTATAACAAAAGCCAGCTTGCCGGCATTGGGATACGCCCATGAATAGGCATCCGCATTAACGCCATCAAAGTAATCGCTGTTTATTTCCGGTATCACAATATTGTGAGGATTCCAGGTTGCACCACCATCAACCGAACGGGAATAAAGCAATGCGCCATCCATTCCTTCATAGATGGTTCCGCCGTTTCCTGTTGGAGTTGTGAGGGCGAGTAAATGAATTGTATCATGATTTGCACCGGAAGTGATCATTCTGGGCCATAACAAACCCGGGCCGCCGTCGGGTCCTTCAAATACAAACTCTGTCCAGTCGCCTACGCCTTTATTTTCGCGCCAGTTAAAAACGATTGTATTGTCGCTGCTGTGGGCGCAGGTAATTTCACCATTTTCTCCAAATGGAGCGTATGATGGCCAGCCACACCTGATGGACTGTAATCTTTCATCCGGGAAGAATCCCCAGCTTGTACCATTGTAATAGTTATAACCGGTTCCACGGCCGGGAAAGCCGGCAGCACTCTCAAATCCCATCGTCCATGCAGCACCCATTGTTCCGTCATCGTATACCCATAACCTGTTTTGGACAGCAGAATTGGTTTGAAGATCATACACCGTTTCTCCAATCACGATATCTTCATCCATAATACTTTTCGTTCTTGTGAAATCAGGAAAGTCCTTTTCAACGGCTGTAAAGCCATCAGTTGGTCCTGCCGAAGGCACACTGAGAAACTGACTTTTTTCTGCTTTGTTTTGCGCAAGCATACTCAGAGCAAAACAGATACTTAAACTAAATAGTAATAATTTTTTCATTGCTTTTTGATTTTGGTTAAAAATAATTTGTATCCAATATGCTGTGCTAATATACAAACAAATGATCTATATATCAAAGTCAAAAGTTCAATTTTTTTCAAGAATTAAAAATGGGAGCGAAAAATCCATCCACATTCCTTACTTTTTTTCATGAGTTCATTGAATAAGAATTATCTTCTACTATTCAACGATCATTTTTCTTGTTTCTTTGTTTGCTCCAGCCAGCACCGTATAAAGGTAAATCCCTTCCGGTAATTGAGCAACATCAATTGTAAAATAATTTACACCGGGCACAGCCTCTCCTTTGTTGTATTCGGCAATTGTTTTCCCAAGCAGGTCAGTCACAATAAGCTTTAATTCAGTTTGCTTTGAAGTTTTTACCTTTACATATGTGTACTCTGATGCAGGATTGGGGTAATTCTGAGAAACATATGATAATAATTTAAATTGATGTTCATCATAACCCGGAATTACTGGTTTTGGCAAATACACAATATTATTATCTGTTATTTCGTGCTGTTCCCATGCAACAGCCACGCCAGGCAAATTATCCGTCTGATATATCAAGTGATAATAATAACCTCCATCACTGGGGCATGCAGATGCAAAAACACATTCCGAAAAAAGATGGAATAAATCAGCAGTTCTGTCAACAATTGTCAGTGTGTCCCAAAACGGCTCGTTTCCAGTCCAACGCTGTATTTCATAAATATGACGATAATTATAATCTCCATTTACATATCCATAGGTAACAGCAGAATAAGTAGCATAAAAGTCATGCATATCAACTATTAATTGCGGGAATGATGTAAGCGAAGCTTCGTAATATTTTGCAACATCACCGGCAAGTGAGTCAAAAGGAGCGCCAACTTTTGATATGAGATAACCTTCTTCATAAAGAATTGGGGGAACATAATACACAGAGGTAGCACCTACCAAAGCTGTATCAAGTGGTTCCATATCTTCATTCCAGTACAGCAATCCATTAGACCAGGGATACCAGCTTCCGGTACCTCCTTCATTTTTATGACACATTCTTCCAAAAGCTACATGTACCATCCCTTCATTATCAATGGCAATAGCATTGGATGCATCTCCTCCGCCATATCTTTCGGTATCATCAGGGATAGGGCCTCCCCCCCAGGGAAATTCGAAAAACCGGGTTTTATCCCATGAATCACCTCCGTCATCCGATTTCATCACAACGCCATCAAGGCGGCCATCAAAAACAACAAAAGCAATCTTGCCAGCATTCGGCCATGCCCAGGCATATGAATCAGCAGTATGAAAGGCATAATCATCAGAGCCGAGTCCCGGTAGGATTACATTCTCAGGATTCCAGCTTTGCCCGCCATCTGTTGAACGGGAATAAAGCAAAGCTCCATCCATGTCTTCATAAATCGAACCACCATTAGCAACCGGTGTAGTTAGTGCTATAATATGGATGGTGTCATGGTTTTCACCGGATGTCATCACCCTTGGCCATAGCAAACCAGGCCCCCCTTCCGGGCCAAAAAACTCCATTTCTTCCCAATCACCTTCGCCCTTGTTTTCTCTTTTATTGATAATGATAGTATGGTCAGAACTATGGGCAATAACAATTTCACCATTCGGGCCATATGGAGCATAAGAAGGCCATCCTGTCCTGACTGTCTCTATTCTTTGTGTTGGAATTGGTCCCCAGTCCGTACCATCAAAATAATTATAACCTGTTCCCCTGTCGGGAAAACCGGCTCCATCCTCAAAACCCATTGTCCAGGTGGTACCTACGGTGCCATCTTCAAAGGAATAAATTCGATTGGCCACACTGCCACTGGTTTGCATGTCATACCTGGTTTCTCCGATAACAATATCCTCGTCCATTACATTTTTCTGATTTACAACAGGACTAAAGGTTTTGGTAAACTCAAAATGATTGGCCACCGCTTTTTTTGAAGGCAGGTTTATAAATTCATCTTTTTGTAAATCCTGCGATATAAGTGCAAATCCAATGCACAAAGTCAGACCTGTTAAAAATAACTTTTTCATAATAAAATATTTAAGATTTTTTTTACCTTTTCAATAGTTTTCTGGTTTCATGGTTTTGTCCGGCGTATACTGTATACAGATAAGTTCCTGAAGGCAAATGTTCAAGATTTGGATTAAAATAGTGCACGCCTTCATCCACAATACCTTTATCTATCTCCGCTACTTTTTTACCGGTCAGGCTGGTAATTATCAATTTAAGGTTATCCCGCCTCAATGTATTAACCTGAATATAGGTTTCATTTGAACATGGATTCGGGTAGTTCTGTGAAAGATATGAAATGGTTGACTTTATTTCATCTACCTTATCAAATACGTTGGGAATGGGCAAATAAACAATATTATTATCAATAACTTCGTGTTGTTCAAACCTTGCAGCTATTCCAGGTAGATTACCTGTTTGATAAACTACATGCCAATTTGCACTGCCTGCAGGAGCTAATGATCCATACACACATTCTGAGAACAGATGGAAAAGGTCGCCCGTATAATCCATCTTTAAATCCCATGTATTTCCGTTATCAGGTGAAACCACTCCCCAGACATGACGGTAATTTTTACCATCATTCTCAAAACCCGGTGTCATGGCAGAAAGACTTACAAAAACATTATTAAACTCATTAATAGCTATTTGCGGCATACTTGTTACCGAAATATAATAAGCTGCAAATTCACCTGCGAGAGAGTCTACATTGTCCAGCTTAAATGCCAGGTATCCGTTTTCTTCGAGCCAGGTTGGATTTACCACATCCGATCCGATTTTTGTTGTATCCAGTACATCAGGTTTGTCTTCATTCCAGTAAACCAGGCCGTTGGTATATGGATAATAGTAACCGCTGCCGCCTTCCTCTCTGTATATCATTCTTCCGAAAACCAAATGTGCTTTCCCTTCATTGTCTAAAGCCATGGCTGTATTGGCATCACTGGCGCCATATTTGGGGACATCATCAGGTACGGGACCGCCTCCCCAGGGGAATTCCATAAAGGTTATCTTTTCCCAGGAAGAGCCTCCGTCTTCCGATTTCAAAATAATACCGTCGGTATCACCTTTGAAAATAAAAAACGCCAGAGTACCTGCTCTGGGTTCCGCCCACCCGTAAATATCAGCGCTATGGGCAGGGTAATAATCCGAACCGGTGCCTTCGAGTATCACGTTATGCGGATCCCATGTAGCGCCGCCATCTGCTGAACGGGAATATACGATAGCGCCATCCTGGCCTTCATATATTGTACCGCCGTTACCTGTTGGTAATGTAAGTGCAATCACATGAATGGTGTCCCGGTTTTCACCTGAGGTGATCATACGCGGCCACCACAGTCCTGTGGCACCTTCCGGGCCTTCGAAGAAAAACTCATTCCAGTCACCTTCGCCTTTATTTTCCCTCCAGTTAAATACCAGCCGGTAATCAACATCATGGGCAACTACAATTTCGCCATTTTCCCCGTATGGGGCATAAGAGGGCCAGCCAGTTCTGACTGATTCAATTCTTTCGGTAGGTGGGGGGAGCCAATCGCTTCCGTCATAATAATTATAACCGGTTCCCCTGCCGGGATATCCTGCGCCATCTTCGAAGCCCTGGGTCCAGGTAGCGCCAATGGTGCCATCCTCATATCTGTAAATGCGATTTTGAATGGCATAATTGGTTTGAAGATCATAACGGGTGTTCCCGATCACAATGTCTTCATCCATGACTGATTTATTATGCACCACCGGGTTAAATTCTTTTTCAAAAACATAATCCCCGTCCGTAACATCTTTGTTGTAAGGAGCATAATAATTCTGCATGAATTTTAGCTTTTCGCTTTTGTTTTGGCTGTATGCAAAAGCAGTAAAGCATACCAATAAACTTAAAAGTAGAATTTTTTTCATAATAGATTTGTTTTGATTGTTAAAAATACATATTTCTTTTTCAGATTAAAAATACAAAAAAAATTTAAACATCAATACACAATCATTTTTTTTGTTGCTGATGAATATCTTATTATTAATTGTTTCGGATTTATCTGACTACAAATTTATAATCAAACATCTCCGGTGTTATCTTGTCGAATAACGTGTCCTAAACTCGTCATCAAAGTGTTTCATTAAGATTCACCAAAATAATATAAACAAATCTTAACCCTTGGTTACCGTGCACGACAACAAGCAATTTTGTTGGATTAGCAACCGGATTCATCCGTGTGGTTTATTGATTGGCATCTCATTATACCGATCCGGAACAGGTTTGCAATAATTGATCTTATGCTCCAACCGGT
>CAZTAW010000030.1:17642-21028 GCA_964611705.1 uncultured Bacteroidales bacterium | reverse complement strand
ATTAAAGCGTATGTTTTTCAAAGCAGCAATTTCACCAATAACATTAGCCGGTACTTTGTCGGCTTCGATATTGGCAATGGTATTTTCGGTAATCTTGTAATGCTTTTCCATTCCGGTTGAAAACCAGAGAATGGTAAAAACCAGACCTGCAATAATAGTAATAATCACAGCTTTTCCATGATATTTTTTCCAGAAAAGGGTAAGTATGATCACAACAGAAAAAGTGCTTCCGATTCCTGCCCAAACATAGCCAACAATGGTATAGATCATATCAGAAGGAGAGAAATAGGCTATGGCAAGTGCAACTACAGCCAGCAAAGCCGTAACAATGCGTGAATGCATCAAAGCTTTTTTGGCTTTATCCTGTGTTTTTAATGCAGGCTTTAATAAATTTTCGGATAGCTCACTTGAGGATAAAATCAATAAGGAATCAGCGGTGGAAATCATGGCGGCAATGGCGCCGGTTATCAGGATGGCTGCAATTGCCGGTGGAAAAATCGTCAGAAAAACTTCAGGCATCACCGACTCCTGATCCTGCAATGCATGAGGCCCGAAAATTGCTATTCCTATCCATCCGATGCAAAGCGCCCCGATATAGGCAATCACCGTCCAGATTATTCCAATGTTTCTGGCTTTTTTTGCTTGTTTAGCATCACTTATCGCCATGAAACGCATACTCAATTGAGGTTGTCCGCCCAGGTATCCAAAAAACCATGAAAATCCGCCAACGATAACCACACCGGCCATAAAACCATGTGCGGTTCCGGTTAAGGTTGAGTAATCGGTTCCGGCTTTGTTCAAAGCCTCGGGAATGGACTGGGCAAACAATTCAGGATGATTGGACAAGTATATAATACCAACAATAGGTCCCAGTATCAGGGCAATGATCATTACGATAGCCTGTATCACATCGGTATAAACCACACTTCTGAAACCTCCGTAAATCGTATAGGGAATAATGATCAGGGCTGTGATCAACATCCCCCAGTTTGTTTCTATATCAAACATAGATTCGAGGGTTTTACCCCCGCCCAGAAACTGCGCACCAACATAAAAGAAAAAGAAGAATACAATGGTAAAACTTCCCACAATTCTTATCCATTTGTTGGTCTCCCCGTGTTTTTTTGCAATAAACTCGGTAAAGGTGTTTACCTGATATTTTTCCGAAGCTTCACGCAAACGCCATGCAATTACGATCCAGGCTGTTAAGATACCTCCTGCACATCCTATGGCTGTCCAGATTTCCGTAAGCCCTGTAGCATAGGCAGCACCCGGTAAGCCGAGCAAAGCCCATGAAGACTCCCCCGTAGCACGTTCCGAAAGTGCAGCCACCCATCCGGGTAGTTTTCTGCCCGCAATGGCATAATCCGAATCGGACTTCACCTTTCTTCCCTGGTACAATCCCCAAAGTATCAGCAGAGAAAGATAGGCGACCATAACTATCAGAATCTGTGTTTGTGTATCCATCTTCCGTGTGTTTTTTTGAGCCAAAGTTAAAAAGAATGGTAAAATGATAAAGGCCGTTCTCTTTAAAATCATTTTACCAGTTTTATGCAATATAGCAGATTTGTATTCGGTATTGCTATGCCTCAATAATTAAATATTACTTAACAATGCCTTCATACTAAATTAAGAATCTGCCAATAGCTTTGTAGTCTGAAACAAACAACAATCCATGGATCAGCAATTGAACAAAGTCCTGTTGGTTGACGACGAAGAAGACATTCTTGAGTTTTTAAGCTATAATCTCTCAAGAGAAGGTTTTAAGGTACAAACAGCGCAGAATGGCAAACAAGCTATAGAAAAAGCCAGAAACTGGATACCCGATCTGATCATACTTGATATTATGATGCCTGAAATGGATGGTATCGAAGCGTGCCAGGAACTAAAGCAGTTTTCAGTACTTAACAATACAATTATTGCATTTCTTACAGCCAGAACCGAAGATTACTCTCAAATTGCCGGTTTCGATGCAGGTGCTGACGACTTTATCAAAAAACCCATACGTCCCAATGTATTCATAACCCGTGTTAAGGCTCTGTTGCGCAGAAAAAAACAACTCAACACAGATGATTACGTCATTGTATTAAACAACCTCGTTATTGACAGGGATAAATACCTTGTTGTAAAGGATGGACGAAAAACCCAATTGCCCAAAAAAGAATTTGAATTGCTGTACTTTCTGACATCCAAGCCCAATAAGGTGTTTTCACGTGAAGAAATATACACCAAAGTTTGGGGCGATGAAGTAATAGTTGGTGAAAGAACCATTGATGTTCACATTAAAAAAATAAGGGAAAAAATTGGGTTTGGCAATATCAAAACCTTCAAAGGAATTGGTTATAGTTATGTTACAACTACTGTTTGAAGACCCAATTAAGCGCAATCATATCAACACATTAAAAAGTTAAGAAGTAATATTCCAGCATGTTACAAATCTTTAAGTTAACGTTAACTTTTTGCAAAAAACACCTGCGTTTCTTAACAAAATATTAATACATAATTAAAACTCACTTTTTAATTATCAACTTCCTTTGCTTTAGCAAATTCAAAATATTTTAATGAAACCCAAAATAACAACCAATAATAAAAATCAAAATTCAACACAGTATGAAAAAATTAAGTTTTAGTTTATTATTTGTGCTTATCGGAGCACTCATGTTAACAGTGACATCATGTAAAGATGATGACAATGGTGATGATCCGACGCCAACGCCAACACCGAAGGAGTATGAAACATTACCCAACAGCATTACAAGTGACATGACATTGGATGCAACACAAAAGTATCTGATTGACGGATTTACATTTGTAAAAGATGGTGCTACACTCACAATTCCTGCTAACACACTTCTTGAAGGCCAGCCGGGACAGGGTGAAAACGCAAGTGCACTTATCATTAAAATGGGTGGTAAAATTCAGATCAACGGTACAGCAGCAGAGCCTGTTATTATGACAGGACTTGGTGACGGAAGAGATGGCAATTACCTGAAAGACGTTCAGGGTCTTTGGGGTGGTTTGATCGTTCTTGGTAAAGCCGAAACCAACAACTCAATTGCCAAAAGAATCGAAGGTATTCCTGAAGAATACAATGCATTCTACGGTTATGACAACAATGCCGGAGCCAATAACAACGACAACTCAGGTTCTGTTACTTATTTGTCACTTCGTCATGGTGGTACCGACATTGGTGCTGGTAACGAAATCAATGGTATTTCTTTTGGTGCTGTTGGAGCTGAAACAACATTTGAGCACATTGAAGTTGTTTCAAACAAAGACGACGGTTTGGAATTCTTCGGCGGTGTTGCTCAGGTACATCACGCTTTGGTTGCGCTCTGCGGTGACGATTCATTCGATACAGATGAAGGTTTCAGAGGCAAAGGTCA
>CAZTAW010000030.1:0-17632 GCA_964611705.1 uncultured Bacteroidales bacterium | reverse complement strand
AAAGGTCAATTCTGGTGTGCAATCCAGGGTGAAGAAACAGGTGACCGTCTTGCTGAACAGGATGGTGGTACAGGTGATGACGAAGAAAGCGCACCTTACGCAGAACCTACTTATTATAACGTAACTTATATTGGCCATAACTCTGGCAACTACATGATCTTCCGTGACAACGCAGCCGGTATCTATGCCAATACCATTTTCGCCCATGGCGAAGAAGGAATCAGAATAGAGTATCGTGATGATAAACACAGCAGCTACGACTGGTTAACAGATGCTTCACCTGAAGCCACGCTGATGATCAAAAACTGCTTGTTCTCAAACATCGCAGAAAAATATATCTATGCAAAAGCTGAAAGCGGAACATTGCCTCCGGATCACGAAACAGTAACAGACAACTTGTTCAACAACAACGATAACTTTGTTGAAGATATGGGAATTGATGCTGACAATCCTGTTCCGGCAGCAGCTTCTGCTAACCCGACAGCAGCGCTTCCTTCAGACCCATTTTTTATGACAGCTAACTACCACGGTGCATTTGAACCAGGCGGATCAAACTGGGCTGATGGTTGGACACTTTATTTCAAATAAGAATTTGGATCAAGTTACAAAAATAAGCTGATAGTTCATGCTATCAGCTTATTTTGTTACATAAAGTCTTTAATACATCAAATACAGAAAGTATCTCTTTACAAAATTAAAACGATGAAAATGATAAAAAAAGCAGTTTTGGTTTCAATTATCGTTTTGTTTGCTGTGTTAAGTGTTTCTGCCCAGAAAGGATTTGTCAGGGGGAAAATTATTGACAACAAATCAGGAGAAACGCTTATTGGAGTAACAGTAAAGGTAGTGGGCACAACAATGGGAACCATCAGCGATTTTGATGGTAATTACAGCCTTAGCCTGGAACCCGGTATATATACTTTACAGATTTCTTATATATCATATCAAACACAAAGGTTTCCTGAGGTTTTTGTAAAACCTGGTGAGGTTACCATTATTAGCGCCAATCTTGATGAAGAGGTAACCGAACTTAACGAAGTTGTGATTAAAACTAAAGCAGTTAGAAATACTGAAGCCTCCATTCAGGTGATGCAGAAAAAATCTGCTTCCATGCTTGATGGTATTTCGTCCAGGCAAATTTCACGCCTGGGGGATGATGATGCTGCATCAGCTCTAAAACGCGTAACAGGAGTTTCTGTTCAGGATGATAAATATGTTTTTGTAAGGGGTCTTGGAGACAGGTATACAAAAGTAACATTGAATGGTGCGGATATCCCGGCACTTGATCCTGAAAAGAATGCCGTACAAATGGACATCTTCCCAAGCAATATTCTGGAAAATATCATTGTACACAAAACATTTACACCGGATATACCCGGTGAATCAACAGGGGGGCATGTTGATGTGGTTACCAAAGACTTCCCTGAACAATTTACCATGCAATTTTCAGCTTCATTCGGATATAATCCACAGGCCAATCTCAATGATGATTTCCTTACTTGCGATGGGGGTAAAACAGATTGGCTCGGACTGGATGACGGGACAAGAGACGTTCCATCAATTGCTAAAAAATATCTCAAAGAATACGGTTACATTAACTACAATCCCAAACCTCCCTTCTATGACAATGTATTGCATGATATAAGCAACGCTTTCAGCAAAAAAATGGATCCCTATAAAAAACAGTCAGGCATTAACCAATCTTATAAATTTTCTATTGGTAACCAGATAGAACTTGGCAATGACAGGGCCTTGGGGTACAATGCTGCCTTAAGTTATTCCAATGGCTACAAATATTACGATGACGGTGAATACGGAATCTACGAAGAAGGTGACCAACCGGACCCCTGGAAGATTTTCGACAAAGTGGTTTATGGCTCACAATCCTCTATTGTTTCAGGTTTACTCAACCTCAATTATAAATTTAACAGCAACCATAAGATAGGTGCCAGGTTTTTGAGAAATCAAAGCGGTAAAGAATTAGCTATTGCCCGTTCAGGATGGTTTTACTACGAAGGACAAGCCAATGTTGACAATAACATTGCATACCTCGAAAGAACTTTCAACTCCTACCAGCTTCATGGCAAGCATGTTTTCCCAAATGCTAACAAATTGGTTGCAAGCTGGACATTTTCTTATACAAGAATGCATCAGAATGAACCTGACCTCCGCTTTTTCGAATACCTGATCCCGCCTGACTCTACCATGAGGATCAAAACAAATGATGCCCCTGCCCGTTTTTATCGCGAAATGCAGGAGGATGATTATCATTTAAATGTTGACCTTGAACTTCCTGTAACTGTACTTGGTGATCAGGGTAAAATTAAGTTTGGCGGTACATTCATTCAAAAAGACAGAAATCTTGATGAAATGAAATTTAAGATACAATCCCATGTTTCTTTCTTCCCAACGCTTGATATTCCAGCCTTCCTGAATGATTATATAATATCGGAATATTACCCTTCAGGTTATTTTTACGTAGCTGATGATGAACAAAATAATAATAACAGTTATGAAGGAAACCAAACGGTAATCGCCGGTTACGCAATAGCAGATGTTGCTGTGGCTGAAAAACTCAGGGTTATTGCCGGAGTAAGAGTAGAAGTTTCGGATATGAGTGTTACGAATAAAATCAAAGACTCAACAAATATTCTTCACAAGCATGGTGAAATCAGTTGGAAGGTTGATCCCCTTCCTTCCCTGAATATTATTTACTCGGTAAACGAAAACATGAACATTCGTCTGGCTGGAACAAGAACGATCGCAAGACCTACTTTCAAAGAAATCGGTACCAATTACTATGATTACAAGACCGGTATTTTTATTACAGGTAACCAGAATCTGAAGAGAGCGCTTATAACCAACCTGGATCTCAGGTGGGAATGGTTCTACAAACCCGGAGAAAAAATTGCCCTGAGCGGTTTTTATAAGTATTTCACCAACCCGATTGAACAAAAGCTTGCTGTTACTACCCAAAACTATGAGATCAAATACGTTAATACTGAAAACGCATCTCTTTATGGGGTCGAATTTGAATTCCGTAAAAAACTGGAATTCATTTTATTTCTCAGAGACTGCACATTTGGAGGTAATTTTACCTATGTTTACTCACATGTAAAGCTAACCCAGCAAGAACAAGATGATACGGGAAAAGAAGACAGACCTATGCTGGGCCAGGCGCCCTGGATCATAAATACTTATTTAAATTATATAAACCGTGATATCGGTCTTGAAACCAGTTTTGGCTTTAACATCACAGGTGAAAGACTATTGCTGATAACAAAGGGAAGTACACCATACGTTTATGAACAACTTTTTCCATCTCTGAATTTTACTCTGTCAAAAGGATTTGGTGAAGAACATAATTTTAATGTTGAGTTTTCAGTAACCAATCTGCTTGATGCCGAATACAAAGCAGTTCACCACTTTGAAAAACCTGTTAGTAAAGATTACAACTACATGAGATACGTTTATGGCAGGGTGTTTAAACTAGGACTTAAATACAAAATATAAACAAAATCGTCAAATTAGAGGCTGTTTCCCCGGTATTACCAATTCCGGGGAAACAGTTTTTTTATAATTTTGCAAGCATAGATAAAAATTTACTACATGAAAAGATTTTTTGGACTTATCGTTTTGTTGGTGATGTCTTCTTCATCCCTGTTTTTTTCCTCCTGTGAAAAGAGACTGAAATATGAAAAGTTTGACAGTACAAAATTGCTGACACTTTATGAGCTTTATGAGGCAGAAACATTTCATTCACTTGAGAAAGCCCTCAAAGACCCTGATACTGTTTACAAACTTGTTCTTGTTAATCAAAATCTGGAGGAAATCCCGGGTGATGTATATAAGTTCAAAAACCTCAACACGCTGGAGCTGAGCATGAATGAGCTCGAAGACCTGCCCGAATATATCGGGGATATGCAATATTTACAGGGATTATATCTGACTGCAAATAAGTTTACAGAAGTACCGGAACAAATCTATCGCCTGCCAAATTTAAAGAGAATTCGTTTAGGGGAAAACAAGTTTACTGAAATCCCTTCAAAGTTGCTCAACATGGATAGTATTGATGAACTTTATATGGATAGAAATGAGATAACTGAGATACCCGATAAAGTTTATGATATGACCCAAATCAGGATTTTAAAACTTGATAACAATAAGATTGACACGCTTAAACCGGATATTGCCAGGTTAAAAAACCTCGAAGTAATCAACCTGAAAAATAACGAGCTCAGAGTTCTACCTTTTGAAGAAATACTATCACTTAAAAATTTAAGGGTTGTAAACTTCAAAGGAAACAAAATTCCATGGAACGTTTTGGACAGCCTGCGGATGGCGCTGCCGGAGCAAACCAAGCTTGAGTATTAGTGATCAGCAAGATTCAGAAACAATTAAGGAGCTAATTGTTTCATATCCCATTGGTTGTTTTTTCGGTATAGGATATTCTGTTATGCAATCTGTTTTTCCTCTCTTGCCAGAATTCAAAATATTTCTGAAATCAGATTTTATAATTACAACATATACTTCTGTTTAAAAAGAATAGGTTACTCCACCAATGAAATTTAGTTTTTGCACCGGATAGTTATACCACTGTTGGTAAGCATCGCTTAAGACATTATTGAAATGGGCAAATACCGATAGGTTTTTATTGTACCTGAATTCAGCTCCAAGGCTAAGATCGAGCCAGGGATCAATTTCCTGTTTTGTCCAGTTATTTTCCTGGTATACTTTGGCATATTGCTTACCATAGCTTGTAACAATGCCTTTCAGGATCAATCTTTCGGCGATAATATAGTTGGCTTCAGCATTAAAAATATAGGAAGGATTGTACCAGGCTTCCTCCAGGCTGTCTGTTTTTTTATTGCTGATCTCAGCCGATACAACCAGCTTGAGTTTCTCGGCATAGTGATAGCCCAGCTCAATTTTTGCAGCCGTGGTTGTTGCATCATCATAAAGAACGGTAAACTTGTTGTTAAGTTTATTCACTGAATCGGTAACAAAGAAGGGCATATTTTCAACCTTAGTGCCGCTTATCCTGACGGCGTAATCAAATCCGCCCTCAATATTGCCTGCTATTCCGCCATAAAATTCCAGTTTGTTTTTGGTGTATCGGAATGGAACAATGGATTTGATATACGGATTGATCTGTGCCAGTTTTCTGAATCCTGATTTTTCGATGTTACCGGTAAAGCCTGCATAGGCTGTCAGGTACTGCGGAACAATTTTAATTCTTGTTTCCACATCCGGGAATATGTCAACAGTGCTATTGGTGTCAAGACTTGCTGCAACAGTAAATCCAAGCTTTAGCTCATATTGTCCAAAATTCAGGTTGATGGAGGGATTGAATCTTGCAACGCCATTATTTGTGCTATTTTTCAGGCTATCGTTATTATTATAATAGTCGAGTCCGGTTTTGATTTCCGCAACCGATACATTTCTGTTAAAGATTTCAAATCCCTTGTTAAAAATTGCCTGAAAACCGATCTTGCTTTCGGTTGATTCATACATACCCGTAAAATGATAAGCATCAATACCAAGCCTGTAGCCGAAATCTTCTTCATTCAGATTGTTGCTTGCAAACCAGGCTTTTCCTCCAAAAGTTTGATAGCGTTGTTTGATATCGTCATCCGGGGGCATGGTTATTGAATCTATACTTTCATAATCGCCCGGATTGAAACCATAATAATGAACTACATTCCTGTTGTAGTAGACATCACCAGCCATGGTGCTGTGTTTGAAAAACTTTTTTGCTGTTATTTTTGCGTTTGTTTTGCTATACGCACTGTTTGCATAATCCTTTATTTGACCGGATGAAGAAATGTGTTTCACATTAAAGCTGAATTGTGATTCGTCATTCCTTAATGAATTTACAAAAAGCTTGAAATAAGGGGTTGAATAATTTCCATAACCCAGCTTGATATAGCTGTGATAAAGCTTTGAAAGCGGTTCACCCACAACCCTGGCAGGAGGCAAAGTCTCCAGCTCAATAGAAGTGTTCATCCTTGCTGAATGGATTCCATATGTTACTTCGGGCATGGTAAACTCACTCTCATCAATTCGCGGACTGAAATTAATCTTATAGGCATCGGAAATGGTTGGCCTGTAAGAACCAATTATGGTAATTTCCTCCGAGTATTTGGTTGTATCCTGACTTTGCACGTTAAAAGCTTTCAATCCAAAAATGAAAACAATAATTAATGAGAATCCGAATAGTTTTTTGATGCTAATAGTTTTCATATACCTTTATCTTAATTTTTTATTAAAACTCATTTGTATCAACAGCCTGGTTTTGTGATTCCTGCCGATTTTCCATTTCAGTAATTTCCTGAAGCTTGCGTTTGGCTATATTGCCAAGTTCAGGACCATCGTAATTATCAATGATACTTTGCAGGGTTTGTTTTGCCTGGAAAATATTCTCAAGGTTTACATAAACATCTGCCAGGAGAATAAAGCTTTTGGCTACCCAGTAATCGTATGAGGAAAAGGTTTCAACCAATTCAAAAACAAGTTTTTCGGCTTCTTTATAATTACCATCCTCATATTCAAGCAGAGCATGATAATACTTTGATTCCGCTCCGATTTCAGTGGTAGCGAGTTTACCGGCAATGGCAAATTCCTGTTTTGCCCCGCTGTTGTTGTTTTGCTCAAAGTAAGATTTCCCAAGAATATAATGTGCCTCAAGTACTTGTTGGCTTGTTACCTTATTGTTTCTCAGTAGTTTGCTGGCTGCTTCTATGGAATTCGCATAATTATTGATGTAATAGCTGCTTTTCATTTGCCCCTCGAGCGCAAAATTAATGTTGGTATTGTTTTGGGCGTGTTTTTCCAGGTTTTTGTAATGTTTATAGGCATTTTCATACATTTTAAGCTTATAGCTGAGTCGGGCGGCATTCAAGAGTGCATTTTCCGTGAAAGTGGTTGTTGGACCCGAAAGCACGTATTCGTAGTCTTCCAGTGCGTTTACCAGGGAATCGCGTCTGTATTCGCAGTCGGCCTTGTAATAATGTGCATTAATCGCAAAAGCACCATGAGGGAACTTTTTCAGGTAAATTTTAAATGCAGGTATGGCATCTTCGCAATCATTTCTCATATATTGATTTTCAGCGGCTATATATGTAATCGAATCCTGCTCTGTTGCAGTAATACCGGAGTGGCCTAATTGCCTGGTGTAGGCAAAATAATCATCCACCTTATTCATATCAATATATATGTTTTTAAGGCTTGCGAGGGCATCACGGGCTTCAGATGTATTGGGATATTTTTCGGCAATTTGTTTCAATGTGCGGATGGCTTGTGAATACTGATCGTTATTGTAATAGATCAGGCCCATTTTAAGTAGCGACTTCTTGGCTAAATTGCTGTTGGGGTGCTGTTTTGCCAGCTTGTCAAAATATACCAATGCACTACGGTTATCGTTGAGGATCAGCTCTGTTGTTGCCATTTCGTAAAGAGCATCGTCTACGTAAGGCGAACTACCGTGGAACTTGACCAATCGGTCGAGGGTGCTGATTTTACTTTGGAATTCTCCCAATGCACCGTACGACATTGCTTTCTGATAGAGGGCGTAATCTACATCTGTCTGGTTAAGGCGAAGCGACTCGTTGTAATAATCAATGGCCGATTTATATCTTTTATTGATGAAGTAACAATCTCCCAGCCTGAGATAGGTATCGTTGAGGAGTTTTTCAAGGTTCTTGTCATAATAATTCAGGAACTTTTTAAAATGGGCTACTGCGTCGGAATAGTCGTCTCTTTTGTAATAGGTATATCCAAGATTGTAATAGACTTTAGGGTATATCTCAAGGTTTTTTGCAGCAGAAGAGCGTGCAAAAATGTTGTAATATTTCATTGCTCCCCAGTAGTTTTCAAGCCTGTAAAAAGCTTCCCCTATCCAGTAATTGGCTTCCGCGGTTATTTCCTTGTTATAGTTGTAGTTTGTTGCACGCTTAAAAAGATTGATAGATTTTTTGAATTCCCTGTTGTTAAACAGTTCTATACCACGATAAAAGGTAATTTTTTGGTAAGCCTGTTTGAGTTTGGTGTTCATATTCTTTATTTTCTCAATTGATTGCAGTGCAGCCTTGTAATTGCTGGTTGAAAGATAAAGCTGAACCATCAGGTTGTATGCTTCTTCAAGTCTTTGTGAATTGGGGTATTCATCAATATATTGTTCAAGTGATTTGATAGATTGATTGTAAGGATCATGAGCAACTTCGATGCTTAACTTGGCATAATTGAACAAAGCATCTTCTTTAATATCTTCATTAAAATCAAGTTTATAGGCAGACAGAAAGGCATTGCTGGCATATTTTTTTTGATCGGTCTGCAGGTAACAATCTGCCAGATGGTAATAGGCATTTTGAGAAAGCGAATCTTTTTCCCGTATTACGTCCTGAAAATGCCTGATGGCATCTTTGTATTTCTCGTTCATGTAATAGGTAAAACCGATCTGGTAATTATCTTCCCGGCTCATTCCGTGCCGTGCTGTTTTTTTATATTCTTCAAGGTATTCAAGAGCCTTTTCATAATTGCCTGCACGGTAATATGCATCGCCAATAATACGGGCAATTTCCGGTTTTCTTCTGTAATTCGCATTCCGAAAAAGGTCGGGCCCTTCTTCTAATATTTTATCATAATTGCCTTTGTAGTAATTGATCTGCAGTTTATAATAAGGGATCAATTTGCTAAAGGCACGGCTGTTTTTGACCTTATCAAACTCTTCAAGGGCAACATCAAAATCTTTATCCTGGTAAGCAATATGGCCATAGTAATAACTGGCTGCCCCGGCATATTTGTTATTGTTGTCTTTTACAGATGCAAAAAGCCTGCTGGCTTTATCGGGCTCATCCTGTTGCAGATAGCACAGACCCAATTTAAAATTATATTCAATCCTTTCCTGGCGGGATAAAACGCTTCTGCTGACTTTGAGAAAAGATTCAAGCGCATTATGGTAACTTTTATCCCTGAACTGAAGCCTGCCAAGCTGAAAATAAGCTTTTTCGATTTTGGCACTACCCGGATGATCTTTAATAAAGTTGGAGAGCAGATATTCTGCGTCTTCATTAAATAATTCAACAGCACATATTGCCCGGTAATATTCCGCACGGATCCTGATGTCGGAATATTTCCCGGTTTGATGGATCACATCGTTAAATTGTTGTTGCGCGGCAGCATACTTTTCTTTGTTGAACAATTCAAGCCCGGTCCGGTAAATAGATTGCGGATCATTATGGATTGCAGTTTGTTGCGCATAAACTTGTAAAGAACCAAATGCTAACAAGATGGAAATTATCCCAACAGAAATTTTTATTTTTTTCATATACTTTTTAAATTTGGATAATAAAAGTATAAAATACACCATTTTTAATAGCCTAAACAGCAAATGAGTTATTAACAAAAATTGCTTTTGTAAAACGGAGGAATGAAAAAGTTATTTTCGTATTTTAGCCTTAACTAACAACAAATCTTTATGAATAGCCTGAAATTCAGTCATAAGCTCATTCTAATATTTGGTCTGATGTTACTGGTTTATGTGTTGGGTAGTATTCTTACAAATATTTTTACACAACGCAAAGCTTTTGAACAAGTTTACCACCGGGAAATGGAGAATATTACGGAAGCAATTTACCAAACGGCAAATACCTACTATCTGCTTACACAGGAAATGGTAAATAATAACCTGAATGTTGCGGATCATTTTGTAGCCGGCAGAACCACACTTGATAATACCAGCAAGGTGGAAATGACAATTGAGAACCAAATTACAGCAGAAAAGAAAAACATTGTTATCCCTTCCATGCATGTTAAAAACAATATCGGAATGGAGGAAAGGGTCACACGAAACAACCAATTGGTTGACTATATCACTGACAAAATTGGAGGTACAGTTACAATTTTTCAACTTATTGATGATGGCTTGCTAAGGATATCAACATCAGTTATTAAAAAGCAAGATAGCACACGTGCCATCGGTACATATATACCAACCGGATCGCCGGTTTATAAAACAATTATCAATGGTGAAACATACAAAGGGCGGGCTTATGTGGTAGATGATTATTATATTACCGCCTACAAACCAATTTATGAGAATGAAAAAATTATTGGAGCTATTTATGTAGGTATCAAGCAAACCGACCTGACAATTTTGCGCGACGAGCTGCAAAAATTCAAGCTGGGCGAAACATTTTATCCTTACATTATAAATACCCAGGGGGAAATCGTTATTCATCCCTTTATTGATGAGGGAAATTTACTGAATGTCAAAGATCTTGACGGGAAGTTTTTCATTCGTGATATTATTAAGGCTATCAAAGATGAAAAGAAACATACCGGAGAAATAACATACAACTGGATGCATGAAAATTCAAACGAAAAGATTGAAAGAATGATCTTTTACAAATATCTTCCTCAAATGCACTGGGTCATTGCGGTTGGTATTGAGAAAGATGAAATTTATGCTCTGTTGAAAGATCAGATCGGTATTAACATTCTGGCAGCAATTGCGCTTTTTATTATCGTTTTTACTTTTTTGATTTTCCTGGGAAATACTTTTTCAAAACAATTAAACTCCTTGACCCAAACAGTTGAAAGTTACGCAAAAAAAGACTTTTCATCGCGTGCCGGCATCAAATCAAGTGATGAACTGGGAACCCTGGCAAAAACTTTTAATAAGATGGCCGATCAGTTACAAAACTTATATAATGAATTGGATACGAAGGTGAAAGAAAGAACAGCCGAACTCTACCTTAAAAACAATGAGCTTTGGAAACAAAAGCAGGAAGCAATCAGCCAGAAAATAGAAATACAAAAGATAAATGAAGAGTTGGAAACCCTGAACGATGCTTATCGTGATTCCGAGGAAAAAGTCCGTAGAATGATTGAAAATCTGAAGGACGAGTATATTTTCTATTCTCAATTACCTTCGGGCGAATACCAGTATATCAGTCCATCTGTTGAAATTGTTCTTGGTTATTCCGTCCAGGAAGCATCAAAAGGCCTAAACCGGTATTTTACCGAACATGAAATGAATGAAAAAGCCAGGGAGTTGATTTCACGTGCATTCAAAGGAAAACAGCAAACTCCTTTTAAGGTTGAATTGTATGCAAAAAATGGGTGGCGTAAAATATTTGAAATAACTGAAACACCGATAGTTGAAAATGGGAAGATAACGGCTATTGAAGGCATTGCGAAAGATATTACAGCGTATATAAAAACACAAGAATCTTTAGTTATAGAAAAAGAATTCGCTGAGCTGGTCCTGAGGGTGATACCCAGTTCTGTGTTTACGGTTGACAAAAACAAAAAGATTACATCCTGGAATAAGAAAGCTGCTGAAATAACCGGTTATTCTGCAAAAGAGATCATTGGGAATACCTGTAAATTGTTTGCCCTGGAACCCTGTAATCAAAATTGCGGTTATCTGGATGAAAAAATAAAAAAACCGATAACAAACAGGGAATGTACCATTAAGACCAAATCAGGGGAAATCAGGACAATTATTAAAAATGTTGATTTGTTGTATGATATTAATGGGAAAAACATTGGTGGAATTGAAAGTTTTGAAGATATAACGGGAAGGAAGATCGCAGAAAATAAGCTTCAGTATGCAAATATGGAGCTCAGGGACCAGAAGGAAGAACTTCAGGTTGCATTGAATAACTTAAAAGAAGCGCAATTGCAGCTTGTACAATCAGAGAAAATGGCTGCCCTGGGTCAGCTTATTGCTGGTATAGCACATGAGATCAATACACCGCTGGGAGCAATCAATGCTTCTTCCGGAAATTTACAGGATTCTCTGAATAAAGCAATAGAAAGTCTGCCTGTGCTTATCAGGAAGATGGCAAGAGATGGAATTGCACTGTTTATTAAACTGCTGAAACTTGTTGACAGGGATTTACATGAACTTAATAGCAAAGAAAAACGGCAGCTAAAAAGAGAAATAGCAAAAAAGCTGGAGACCTGCGATATTGAAGACCCGCAGTATTTTGCTGACAGCATCATCTACATGAAAATATACAAAAAAGCGGATGAGCTGATACCCCTGCTTACTTCACCCAATGCTTCATTTATTTTGCAATATGCAAGAACAATTGTATCCCTTCAAAAGAATACAAAAAATATTGCGCTTGCAGTTGATAAAGCTTCCAAGGTGGTGTTTGCGCTTAAGAAATTTGTTCACCGCGATCAAACCGAAGCAAAAACAGAAACCAATATCAATGATAGCATAGAAACAGTATTAACACTTTATTATAATCAGATTAAAAAGGGCGTTGAAGTTGTTAAAGCATACGATGAGAACCTACCATTGGTCCCCTGTATTTCTGACGAGATCAACCAGGTTTGGTCAAATATAATCCAGAATGCCATCCACGCTATGAACAACAATGGAAAGCTACTTATTAAAACCGGAATAGAAGGTCAATATGCCAGGATTTCTGTTTCGGATGATGGTTGTGGCATGACAGAGGATGTAAGGAAAAGGATATTCGAACCTTTTTATACCACAAAACCGCAGGGAGAAGGCAGCGGACTCGGGCTTGACATTGTGAAAAAGATCATTGACAAGCACGATGGAAAAATTTACGCCAAAAGTGAAAAAAATGTTGGTACAACTTTCATAATTTTGTTACCTTTAAAATAAATTCAGAAAAAAATGCAAGCTTGCATGCCTGCATTTTCAAACCCTGGACAGAAGAAGAACTTTTTGACGCAATAAAATCAGGGCTGGAAAAGTTTCATTAAGTTATATATTGAACATGGATCATTCCAAAACAAATAAAGTAATATTATGTGTTGATGATGAAACGATCATCCTGGATGCCATACAAGATCAACTGCTTCATGTTTTTGGTGATAAATATTTAATTGAAACCTCCGAAAGTGGTTCGGATGCACTTGAATTTTTCAATGAATTGAAAGATGATGGTTTTGAAATACCTGTTGTTATTGCAGATTATATCATGCCCGGACTGAAAGGCGATGATCTTCTGGCCGAAATTCATAAAATATCACCCGATACCCTGAATATTCTTTTAACAGGTCAGGCTAATATAGAAGGTGTTACCAATGCCGTCAATCGTGCCGATCTGTACCGCTATATTGGTAAGCCATGGGAGCAGGATGACCTGGCTTTAACAATTCGGGAAGCCATTAAAAGTTATGATCAGGCCAGGCAAATAAAGCTGAAAAACAAGGAGCTTGCTGAACTGAATGTTTCTCTCGAAAAAAAGGTGGAACAACGAACAAAAGAACTTGAGGAACTCAATACAACCAAAGATAAATTCTTCTCTATCATAGCTCATGATCTAAAAAATCCATTTAATGCATTGCTTGGATTTTCATCTTATTTGGTTGAAAGTTTTGATGAAATCCCTGATGAAGAAAAATTGGAATTCATAAAAACCATGCATGAAGCTGCCGAAAGCGGATACAAACTTCTGCAAAATCTGCTGGACTGGTCCAGGACTCAAACCGGCAGGTTGAAATGGGAACCGGAAGATGTTTTTCTCAACAATGTAATTTCGGAAACAACGGAGCTTTTGGAAAAAGCTGCAAAGAGCAAAAACATCAAAGTAATCTCCTCGGTTGAAAAAGACTTGAGTGCTTACGCAGATGAAAACATGCTTAAAACCATCATTAGAAACCTGCTTTCAAATGCAATTAAATATACTCATGAAGGGGGGGTAATAAAAATAAGCTCAGAAAGACAGAATGGAATGATTGAAGTAAGAGTGGCAGATAATGGTGTTGGAATAAAAAAAGAGGATATACCAAAATTGTTCAATATTGGCGAAGATCATTCAACAAAAGGTACCAATCAGGAAGTAGGAACCGGACTTGGTCTGGTATTATGCAAGGAATTTGTTGAGAAAAATGGTGGTGAAATCCGGGTTGAAAGCGAAGAAGACAAAGGAAGTGAATTTGTTTTCAGCTTACCGGAAAAGAAAGCCTGATAAAAAAAGCTATTCCTATTCGGGTAAATGACTATTGCTTTCGTCTGGATTGTTGTACCAGTCCTGGTTTACAGTACCTCCCGATTCAGCCCATGCACGGAACTCAGGATAGGCTACAATAATTTCTGTTCTTTCATTGGGGATCCAGAACTCACTGGCAATGATTTCCAGTCCCCACGGCAGGTTGGTACTTGTTTTATAAAAATCCGAAGGATTATCAAAGGTTCTTCCTGCATCCCAGTTCCAGGCAGATTGTGAAGCGTCGTTGGCCGTGCCAAACAAGGCCATGTTAGCTGCATTGGTTGGCGGATGTCCGATCATGTGAATTTCATGATCGCGATCGCGGTAAATATAAACCTGCATCCAAAGACTGTTTCCGCCCAGTGTATGGTCCCAGCTAAATTCGAAATCAACACTTTCGTTTAGACTTTCGATAATATTATCATTAAAAATGGTAACGGCATTGGGCACAACCGGATCTGTAACAACATTCTCAACCTGGTTATAAGTGACGGTGTTTTCAGGTAAATATGTTAACCGGGTTGCTGATCCATTCGACTGGAAACTTTCAATGCCCGCCCCGCGGGGAACACCACCGCCTATCCAGTATACTTTGCTGATCAGTCTTCCGCCTACCAGATTATTGTTTGCATTTTTATAAAGATGAAGTTTCGATCTGAGGATAACATCATTAAAATCATAATCACCTAATCCCGGCCATAAATCCTCGTATAGGTGGAAATAATAATTATTACCAGACGGATATACGGAGTTATAAGCTTTGCTTGCATCTTCGGGCCAGTAGTCTGATTCATCATCCACACCATCACCATCAGTATCGGTAGTTTCTGAAATATTTTCCCGGCTTGCTCCTGAAATTATACCATTATAGCCTCCCGGGGCGGCCTGGTTGAGCACTTCTTCTCCTGAACCCGTATTAAAAGTATAATAACCCAGCAGCCCGGTTTCGGTTCCTTCGGGGTTGTTGTTATAATAATATGCAACTTCTTCTTCATTCAGCTCATAATTCCAGATACAAACATTATCTATCAGACCATGATAGTAATTATTTGGGGTTTTGTCGCCCCATCTTCCAAAGTTTAAAACAACAGCATCTTCGTCAAAATCAAGTACGCTACTACTCATGTTTTCATAAATTCCATCCAAATAGAGTTTTCTTTTGCCATCGGCTGTAAAAACACCAACTATTTGATGCCAGGTATCATCGCTCACGTTTTGGTTTGTGCTTTTCCGGTATTCTTTGCTTCCCACCCTCGATTTAACCTGCGCTTTGTAAAAGTCGCGGAATTGGCGCAGCTCAATGCCAAAATAAACGCTTGCAAGATTGGGGTCGGAAAGGCTTACAAGTACCATATCATCATCTTCAGGACCTGCTCCGGTGGTTTTAAACCAGGCGCTGAAAGTGAAGGGGTAGCTTGTTACTATGCCGCCATTTTCATTATTTTGAATTTCAACATAGTCGTCGGAACCATCAAGATTCAATGCGTAGTCGCTGGTAATTCCCCCTGCCTTGTTATTGTAATTCAGATCAAAACTAGTTTCGGTAATGTCAGTGGTAATGTATTTGCTTCTGTATGAAGCGGGAGAATAAATGCGGAGTGAGTCAATGGTTTTTTGTATTCTTACCCTGAAAAATACCATGCTGTTTTCAATAGTCTGAGCATCTATCAGTTTACCTTCTTTGTTGTATAGTCTCAGAGTCTTACCATCCCCATTACCATTTACATTCACTTGTAATTGGTAAGTTTTCGCTACTTCCCAATTGAAATCAGCAGGAACTTTCATGTCTTTCATGGAAAAAGTTTCCGGGTCTTTTTCATCTTCTTTTTTACATGAATATGTACAAAGTAAAAACAGAGCAAGCAGAGTGAGAATTCCTGTGTTTTTCATTGTTATTCAGTTTTTAATATGTATTGTTCAAAAGTAATGATTTTTTATTCAAGAGCTAATTTTTACAACAAAGGTTCATGTTTTTGTGGTTTAATTATTAATTTTGAGTAGAAAAACTTTTTTATGAGTAGGATAGTATTATATAGTATCCTGTTTCTTGCTTGCATAACTGTGCTTTCAAAACCCGGTTTGCAAGCGGACACAAAACCGGCGGACACATCACTTTCTTTAGTTATTTTTAATGATACTGCCGATATTGACAGTTTAAATTCACTTTGCTATGAATTGAACTATTCAAATCCTGACAAAGCCCTTAAACTGGCAAATACAGCTTTAAAAAGTTCAAATGAGATATCCTATCAAAACGGAAAGGGTCATGCATACTCAAATATAGCTCTTGTTTACAAGAATATTGGTGAATATGATAAAAGCATACGGAATTGCGACTCAGCAATAAAAATATATAAGATCATTCATGACAGCACTGGATTAGCCAGTGTATACAACAACCTTGGAACGGTTTATTACTACAGAACCGATTATAACTTAGCCATAAGCTGGTATGAGAAATCATTACAAATATATGATGCCTTTAATTTAAGCTCTCACTCAGCAATTCTCATAAACAATATAGCTTTGGCCATGAGTGAATTGGGTAATTATAACAACGCCCTTGATTATTATTTCCGGGCTCTCAAACTGCATGAAGAAAATGAAAATGAAGCTGGTAAAGCATTAACACTGGCCAATATCGGTATTGTATATTTCAATCTGGGCAATCTTGACAAGGCTATGGATTTTTATAAAAAGTCGCTTAAAATAAGACTGGAGATTGAAGATCATTTTGGGATTGCAGCTTGCTATACCAATATGGGTAATGTTTATATGGCAGAGGGAAAGCATGAAAAAGCACTGGAAAATTACAACAAAGCACTGGAGATTTTTCGTGATAAAAAAGATATTAATCATGTTGGCGGAACTTACCTCGTTATTGGCAATTATTACCTGGAAACCAAAAAACATCAGGATGCAATCAGATACTACAAAAAGGCGCTTGAAATTGGTAAACAAATACAAAGTGTTCATATTATTGCCCATGCAAGCTTAGGGATTGGCGAGGCTTTGCTAAGTCAGCAAAAGTATCAGGAAGCATATGATTATTTAATGGAAAGTCAAAGATATTTTGAAGAAGTAGGAGATTTAAACCTGCTGAGCTCCGTATACATGGCAATAGCAGGATTTTACGAAGAGACCGGCCAACATCGAAAAGCGCTTGAATACTATAAAAAATACACCTATTTGAATGATAGCCTCCTGAAAGTGAAGTCATCGAAAAGGATTACGGAAGCTGAACTTTTATATGAAACCGAAAAAAAGGAAAGTGAGATCACTCTTTTGACAAAGGAAAAACAATTGCAGCAACTCAAAATGGAAAAGCAAAATCAGCGTACCCGGATGCTGATTGTTTTGGTTGCAGTTATTTTGATTATAGCAGGAGTTCTTTTGTGGCGCTTTATCGAAAAACAAAAAGCCAATAAAACGCTTCAACAAAAAAACAACCTGCTTGCCGAAAGAAGAAAACAAATTGAAGATCAAAAACAAAAAATAGAAGAACAGATAGAAAAACTGAAAGAGCTGGATGAAACCAAATCAAGGTTTTTTGCCAATATTTCGCATGAGTTCCGAACACCTTTAACATTGATTAAAGGCCCTGTTGAGGATGTCTTGAGAAGTGAAAAAGACCAATTATCTGAAAAAGC
>CAZTAW010000029.1:0-21472 GCA_964611705.1 uncultured Bacteroidales bacterium | reverse complement strand
TTTCCATCGCCCGGAAATACAGCAGCATCGGCCACCCTGATAATTTTAACTCCTTCGGCAGAAATGGTATAATTCACCATATCGTAAATTGCTTTTTCACAGAAGAATGCAAGTGAGTCCTGATCTTCCCGTGTTGAGATAAACTCCGAACCGCTGAAATCGAAATCAATCAGGTCGTAATGGTTCAGATCTTCCAGATACGGAATCCTGCGATTCATGTTGTTGATCAGGGTGATCTTTTGCTCATCCATGCTCCAGAGCAGCTCATCCATCGAACTGATGTATTTGTTAAAAGGAAAATCTACAATAGAAAGCTTTCCTGTGGTTTCAAACCTGCCTTCCCGTTTATCAAAATCAATCATCGAGCGGTAGTCGTTAGTTGATATTGCCAGCCCGCTCTCGGTAGCCGTCAGCAATCTGAAATCAGAGGTGTCGGCGACCAGCGAAGCATGGGCAAAATCAAACAGCCGGGATTCTATTTCAGCTTTGGCAAAATTGAATCTCCCGTTACCAACCATGCCATCAGGTGATAAAATAATCTGACCCCTGAACTCAGAATTGTTGTTGTACATCATGAAGGGATTCTCAATCATGGTAACATACATCACATTGGTATCGGGTAGCCAGAACTGGTCAACAATCTCCCCCTGCACAGCGGGAAACTCCACCCCGGTATCTACCATTGTTACATCGAACAGGTTTGCTTTTGCGTGCAATGAATCAAGATAAAAATTGTAGCGTTGAGATTCGGAAGAGGATGACAAATATTTCAGATTTCCCTCTCCGAACAAACCATCATTGTTAAGTGTAAGCTTTTCGAAATACCTGCCTTTTTCGTCGTAAACCGGGTAACCCACTTCCGGTATTGTATGTTTAAACCCGAGTGAAAAATCAGGCAAAACAACAAGCGGTTCTTTAATAAAAGGGAAAATTCCGCTTGAAGCCAAATAGCCTTTAAACTGCAAATCATTGGTCGTAACTTCATCAAGTTGTTTTATGGTGAAAGGATCTACGTGGAAGTAGAATCTTTCCCGGTCGTAAACACCGTCTTTGATATTTTTGTAATCATAATAAACAAATGATTCGTTAAGGCTGTTAAAGATCGGATAATCCTCAGATGGGTTGCGACCGGACTTGTTATTCGGATGATCAATAAACAATTCTCCGCTGAGATCGGCGATAACGTTATGCACGCGGGTATACAAATGATTTCCCCGTACATCAGTAGAATCGGTTTTAACAAAGAAACTCAGCGAATCAATCACCGGCAGGTTTAATCTGAAGGTATCATATTCAAAAATCCCGTCTTTAACAAAAAAATCAAAAAAGCGAACGCGCACCCTCCCCGAGAACATGAAATCGCGGTTCTTCTTCATAATAATTTCTTCCCTGTACGGGTATATGGCAACATTTTGCGAATCGCTGAGAAATATTTCAGAAACCCCGTTAATTTTCAGATCAAAATTCGTTATATCCAGTTCGGCGTTGCTTTTCAAAACTGTTTCGGAAACAAATCGTATCACATCATAATCAGTCAATCCGGCCTTGGCATCAAGGTAATCATACAAACGTTGCTTAACGGTGGCCTTTTTTTCATCCACATCATATACTAAAAAGCCTCTTGCCGTGAGATTAAAAAGCAAAGCACTGGCCTGTTCTACCGGCTTGTTAATGTATCTGGTAAAGGAGTTCAGGCGGATTACCTCCGTTTTATACCTTTCAGCATAGTTTTTCACCACATCAAGCGGATTAATCGGGTCTATTCCCTGGAGCTTGTAGTAATCATAATCGGAATAATAATTAGCAGACTCGAAAGTAGCTTTTGAATCGCGACTGATCCCCCTGATCATCTCAAAATTGATATTATCTTCATTCAGCTTCCAGTAAAGGGCTTCGCAATACATGTCAACATTGTGGTAAGAATCGTAAAAAGGACTTTGAGCAAGCCCCTTACCTGAGCGGTATAAAGTAAGTTCCCGGTCGTTATTCACATATTTCATATTCAAGCCGGGATGATAAATCGAATCCCCCTGAAAGTACAGAGAAATTGCAGCTCTGGCAGAGTTTATCTTATCCTCCTGTATTACAAAAGCTTTTGATTTTATCCGGGCAAAGAGAGAATCATTTCTGTAAAATGTAAGTAAGGCGGGAATCCAATCCGATCCTGAACCTATGATCTTCGCACCCTCCATTGCAATTCCACCCTCGAAATCAATATCGGGAAAAATGTTTTTAAACATAAATCCTTTATAAAAAGATTCGAATCGGGGATAAGAAGTCCTTTTTCCCGGCGGGCCGGAAAAAACCTGTTCATCCAGGCGGCCAAGGATGGGCTCCCTGAAATAGAACTTGTTTACAAATTTAACAGAATCAATTGAGTAATCTGTTTCTTTACAATTGACCCTGTAATGGCAAAGTATCTCTGCATGAACTTTGTCCTCATCCAGGCCAACCCTGTTCCAGTTGATCATGCCGCCCTTACCAAACCATTCTTCTGTTGTCAGATAAAAAACGCCCTGGGTCTTCTCAATCACGGAACTGTCTTTTCCGGTTGTACAGATCAGATCAAGTCTTTCGAACTGCAATGAAGGAACCGTATCATAATAAAAAGCGAATTTCTCATTATCAAAGCGCCAGGCCATTGTTCCTGACTCGTACAGATAACCATGTTTAATGATCATCATGGATTGTTCCAGATAATCCATAAATCCGGTACTTGAACGTTGCCTGATCAAAGGATCAAGGCTTCTCAGCCAGGCAATAACGCTTTCTTTATTTTGGGTAGTATAGGCAATTTCAGTCAAAACGGCAAGAAAATCATAAAAATGCGGAAAAGGCCGCATATCCTCGGCCAGCATGGTATTTGAAACAAAAATGATCTCATCCTTTTCCTCGTTTTTGAAACGATCCGACATCCATTTCGGGTAGAACTTCTCCAGCAGGTCTTCCGCTTTCTGCTGGTATGTTTTGCTATGAACGGATTCGAATAAACGGGAGAGTTCATTATAAAATTCTTCACGTGTATTTGAAAACTTCTCTATCCTTTGCCCAAACAATCCGGAAACAAATAAAAGGCCGGTTATCAAACAAAAACATCTTACAATCTTCATCATTATTGTTCCCAAGGTTTGTTTTAAAACAAAAAATCCGCTTAAATATTATTTGGAAAATTCAACTGCCACCCAATCATTTCTTTTAAGCTTTCTCTTTTCATTGAAACCAAAGTTGGATACGGATTTATGAATTATATCATAATCCGCATCAAAAAATCCACTTAATAAAATTTTTCCCTGTTCGGTAAGCACTGAAATATATTGCGGAATATCTTCCAGCAAAACATTGCGGTTGATGTTTGCCAGTAAAAAATCATATTTCTTTAACGGAACAGTAGTTATATCGCCTTCTAAAACTTTTATGTTTACAATGTTGTTCAGTTGCAAATTATGAAGGCTGTTGCGGTAGGCCCAAATGTTGTTATCAATGGCAACAACATCCGTGGCACCTTTTTTCGAGGCCAGGATAGCAAGAATGCCTGTTCCGCTTCCCATATCCAATACAGATGAACCTGAGAAATCAATATCAAGCATTAATTCGATCATCAGCGCCGTAGTTTCATGATGTGCTGTTCCGAACGACATCTGAGGTTCGATAAGCAATTCAAAATCATATTTTTTATCAATTTTATGAAATGGAGCTTTTACGATGCATCTTTCAGCAATGACCACCGGCTGATAATTTTGCTCCCATATCTTGTTCCAGTTTTGCTCGCTTAGCAGGTGTTTTTCGAAATCAATACCTGAAAAAACATCTTTTTTGAGAGTGTCGTTTACAGCTTTTTCATCATATTTTTCTTCAGGAATAAATGCCGACAGGCCTTTATCATGCTCCTCAAATGTTTCAAATCCCAGCCGGGATAAAAAAGCCAGGAGCATTTCACCTGTGTGCTGCCCGGTAACATTAAAATTCAACTGAAGGTAGTTCATTGATCCGGCAATTAAATACTTTTAATTACTTTGAAAAAATCGTCTGCCTTGAGGGAGGCTCCGCCAATCAGTCCGCCATCAACATCAGGGTTGGCGAAAAGGCTTTTGGCGTTTTTAGGATTACAGCTTCCACCATATAAAATTGAAAGATTTTCGGCTATATCCTCTCCAAACTTTTCTCTGATCACCCTGCGGATAAAGGCATGCATTTCCTGTGCCTGTGCGGGTGTGGCATTTCGGCCCGTACCTATTGCCCAAACCGGTTCATAGGCAATCACTATTTTTTCAAACTGATCGGGGGTGAGATGAAACAATGCTTCCCTGATCTGGTTTTCAACAACAGTGAAGTGTTCATTTTTTTCACGTTGTGGCAAAACTTCCCCGCAACAGAAAATGGGTATAATGTTTTTCTCGAGAAGTCTGTTAATTTTACCGGCAAGCTGCTCTCCTTCTTCATTAAAGTACTTTCTTCTTTCGGAATGGCCTACAATGCAGAAATCTGTTTCCATTGACTCAAGCATCCCTGCCGACACTTCTCCGGTATAGGCACCCTCATCAAACTGACTAACATTTTGTGCTCCTGCTCTCAGGTTCGTGCCCTGAGCCAGATCGGTGGCCAGCTCAACATAGGGGAAAGGCGTGCAAATTACTACCTCAACCTTATCGTTTTCAAAATCTTCGAGCAATGTAATCAGTTGAGCTATCAGGTCTTCGGCTTCCTGAAATGTTAAATTCATTTTCCAGTTACCTGCTACTATTTTTTTTCTCATAATTAATAATTTTAAGCGATTCGTACCCGTGGATCAAGTAATCCGTAAATTATATCTACAAAAATATTAATAAACACCAATATAATACCAATAATCAACACTGCACCCATGATCACCGGAAAATCATATTTTTCGAGCGAATCAACAATCACAACGCCTATGCCTTTCCAGTCGAAAATATATTCAACAAAAACAGCGCCTGCCATCAGGGAAGCAAACCAACCCGAAACAGCGGTAATCACAGGATTCATTGCATTTTTTAAAGCATGTCTTTTAATCACTTTAAAATTGCTCAATCCCTTTGCTCTGGCCGTGCGAATGTAATCCTGAGATAATACATCCAGCAAGGAAGTCCTGGTAAGTTCAACAACTATAGCCAGCGGCCGGATACCTAATGTTATCGCCGGTAAAATCAGGTTTTTAAGATCAAGATATTCACCCCTGCCAAAATCATCAACTGTATACAAGCTACCGGTCATATTCAGGCCGGTGAATTCCGCAAGCACGAAAGCAAATATCCAGGCATTGAGAATCGCAGCAAAAAAAGATGGCAAAGACATCCCCAGTACCGAAAAGACAAGGGCAATCTTATCCAAAATTTTATTTCTTTTTAATGCCAGAAAAATCCCGATCAAAACACCGGTAATCACAGCAAACAAAATAGCAACTCCAGCCAGCAAAATTGTTTTAGGAAAGGCATCCATCAATATTTCTGATACCTTTCTTTTGCTTTGATATGATCTTCGCAGGTAGGGTTTTTTCATAACGATTTCAAGATCAGCAAAAGAAGCTATCGTAGTATATGGGGCATACTTTGTACTGTCGATGTACCAGTAGCTTTTGGGATCCATACTGTGAAAAGAAAGAGGAGACATATCATTCAGAAAATTAAAATACTGGGTATACAGTGGTTTGTCAAGTCCAAGGTCTTTTCTTATAGATTCAACCGATGAGATATCTGCCCGTTGACCCAGCATCATGCGAGCCGGATCGCCGGGAAGGATGTTGAACAGTATAAAAACCACCGTCACCACACCAAATAGAACCAATACACCATAACCTAACCGCCGTAAAATAAATCTTAACATGAATGTCTTTTATGAAAAGCTAAGTTATGAAAATAAAAACCACTAATTTTAATCTGAGGTCATTTTTTGATTCATTATAAACTTCCATTGTTATTCTGATACAGTAAAAAAATCACTTTTAATCTTATAAAAATCAGGAATATCATTATAATGCCACTTACCCAGGATCAAGCCGTCTTTCAGCAAAAGCAAGCCAGGATTACTACGAATTATAGTTTTCAACACAATATCATCCGCATAAAAGAAATCAAATTCAATACCCAGCTCTTCCTTAAATTCCTCTACTTTCTGAGGCAAGCTGCTTGTAAGTGCAATCAATGAATACCCATCATTGGCTGCATCATCATACAATTCGTTGATCTTTTCAAAAACATCCTTGTCTGCTTTGCCCAAATCCCAGGCAACCACCATGAACAAATAATCGCTGTATTCCAGGAAATAGTCAGAATAATCATCGCCATTTTCATCTTCTATTTTTAAATCCACGGTAATAGTACCTTCGGGCTGCACGCTACGCTGCGATACAAATTCCCATTTCGACATCCATACCGAATCATTCCAGGGATAATCCGGCGAAAGGTATTCCTTTTCTTCTCCGGTTTCCTTATTTCTGTAAGTAAGATATATTTTTATTTCCTGTTCGGTATCCGGTGACAGATCATTGCCTGTTTTATATTCCCTGAAATCCATCCTCGGGAGGTGATTCAGGTTGTAAAGGGAAAACCAGACAAAAGCAACAACCGAGACCAATATCAAAGTGATCTGGGCTTTCTTTGTCCAGGAGCTCACAAGTCTGTTCCTGGTAATGAAAATAAAAGTTACAAATACAATAAGCACTACATTTTTATAAAAGGTCTCCCAGTTTGAAAGTATAATAGCATCCCCAAAACATCCGCAATCGGGAACCGGCTCGTAAAGGGCATCATAAAACGTTAAGCCGGTAAAGAATATCATCACAACAAAAAGTATCCACGATAACTGTTTAAGCCTGGCATTAAAAATCATTGCAATACCCAGGACGAATTCAAGGGTGGACAAACCAACAGACATGATCAAAGCCAATGGCATAGCCCATTCCGTGCCATAGGCAATGAAATAATCTTCAAGACGGTAGGCTGTTCCCAGCGGATCAACTCCTTTAACAATACTTGAAAATATAAAAACAAAGCCTACCAGCAACCTGCATACAACGATCAAAGTCTTCATATCAAATTCCCATTTACTATTTCACTTCACTTTCAAGTAATTTAATCAGGGCGAAAACAGCATAGTTGATAATGTCAAAATAATTGGCATCCACACCCTCCGAAACCTCTGTTTTGCCTTTATTATCCTCTATCTGTTTAATACGGAATAATTTCATGAGTATGATATCGGTAAGTGAACTGATTCGCATATTTCGCCATGCTTCCCCGTAATCATGGTTTTTATCTTCCATCAGTAGCTTCGATTGTTCGGCATATTTATCATAGAGTTTTTCAACTTTACCCGTATTCATTTCAAGGGCTTCGAACGTTTCGGGCAATTCATGATCACCCATTTCAAGTTGTATCAAAGCCATTATGGAGTAATTTACAATGCCGATAAATTCAGGCTTGATGCCTTCCTGTATCTTTTTTATTCCTTTTGAATCAATGCTTCTGATGCGATTGGCCTTGATGTAGATCTGATCCGTGAGGGAGCTAGTCCTCAAAATGCGCCATGCGCTTCCGTAATCAGTCATCTTGGCCAGGAAAACCGACTTACATTCTTCAATTACCTGCGAATACTGATGAGAAGTTTTGCTATCCATTTAATTTATAATTTAGCCCGAAATAAAAACCGATTTTGATGGATAAAAGTACATCTTTTTCAAAAAAATCTGAATTGCGTTGCAAAGGTAAAATTATAGCGCTTAACAAACCCATTGTAATGGGAATTTTAAACCTCACCCCCGATTCTTTTTATGATGGCGGAAAATATAAAAACAATCAGGAAGCTTTATCACAGGCCGGAAAAATAATGGAAGAAGGCGCTGCTATCATAGATATAGGAGCTGTTTCAACAAGACCCGGAGCTGAGGAGATTGATGAACAGCAGGAAGAAAAACGCCTTGAACCCATAATAAAATCATTGCTTGACATCTATCCTGAAATAATAATTTCTGTTGATACATACAGGTCAGGGGTTGCAGAACGGGCAATCAATCTGGGATGCCATATTATTAATGATATTTCAGGGGGAACTTTTGATGAGGAAATACTTCATGTTGTTGCCAGATATAAGGTTCCCTACATCATGATGCACATACAGGGTACGCCTGCCAACATGCAGAAAAACCCGGTTTATGATGATGTGGTCAGAGATATTTACAACTTTTTCGAAAAGCAGATCAGCAAGCTTCAAAAACTAAAGCACCAACAAATTGTTATTGATCCCGGTTTTGGTTTTGGAAAAACGCTTGAACATAATTACATACTTTTAAAAAATCTGAGCGCTTTTAAAAAGCTTGGTTTTCCGGTAATGGCAGGCCTCTCCCGTAAATCCATGATCAACAAAGTACTTGGTACTACCCCCCAAACTGCCATGAACGGAACCACCGTGCTCAACACCCTTGCCCTGCTGAACGGCGTTGATATTTTGAGGGTGCATGACGTAAAGGAAGCTGTGGAAGTTGTGAGGTTGATTGAGCAGTATGATGAAGCTGGAATGGGTGATAAGATGGATGGTTGATTGGTTGGTTGGTTGATTGTTTGATTGTTTCATTGTTCGATTGTTTGATTGTTTGATTGTTCGATTGTTTGATTGTTCGATTGTTCGATTGTTTGATTGTTCGATTGTTCGATTGTTCGATTGTTCGATTGTTTGATTGTTCGAGTGTATTTCGCCGGTTAAATGTAAAAAAGGTTTTCATTTTCTGTTTTGGAAAAACCTGTCAGGTCTGAAATGCTTTTGATACAGCAAGTATTTGTATTCAAACATTATTCGCGCCCATCCGTAAAATCCGTCATCAGTGTTCTATTGTTATTCAGACCTCACAGTTATTCCTTCAAAATTCGTGCAGTGTAAACTTTCTTTCCGGATAAAACATTCACCATGTATACCCCCTTTTCCAAACCTGATAAGTCTAACATTGCTTTATCATGCATTATACATTCAATTTTTATCCTGCCCTGCATGTCAATAATCCTGAGCCTTTTAATACTGCTTTTTTCAAATTGAAAATAAACAATTCCGCTAGTCGGGTTCGGATAAATCAAAAACGCATTGTTTTGAAGTTCATCAATTCCAACCCCTCCCAGATTTTCATACCAGGCTATCTTATTATCGCCATTGGAAGCCGACAGTACATCCTGGTCGCCATCATTGTCAATATCCGCTGCAAAAACGTCCATTGCTCGTTCGGCATTCTCAGAAATGATTATTTTATCTGAGAAGTTGCCCATACCATCCGTATTTTCGTACCAGGCGATTATATTGTCAAAGTGGGAAGCAGCTAATACATCCATATCACCATCTCCGTCCATATCAGCAGCATGTACCGATTTAGCCTGTTCAGCCAATGTATCTATAATAATGGGATCAGAAAAGCTGCCGGCACCATCCGTATTTTCATACCATGCAATTTTATCATCATCCGAGGAAGAAGAGAGAACATCCATGTCGCCATCACCATCAATATCGGCAGCAAAAACGGATGTAGCATATTCTGCTTCTTCAGTAATAATAAGCTTTTCGGAAAAATCTCCCAAACCATCGGTATTTCTGTACCATGCGATTATATCATCACCTTCCGATGCCGACAACACATCCATGTTGCCATCTCCATCAATATCAGCAGCATATACCGAAGATGCCGAATTTGCATCATCGGCTAATATCTTTTGCTCTGACCAACTACCTGCCCCATCTGTGTTTTCGTACCATGCGACAAGATTAAAAATCCGGGAAGCGGACAACACATCCATATCGCCGTCACTGTCAAGATCTGCTGCATAGACAGATGAAGCCCAGATAGCATTGTTGGTAATTACCAGGGGGCCCGAAAAGTTTCCGTAACCATCCGTGTTCTCATACCACAAAATATCCGGGCCTGCCCATTCAGCGGAAGAAGCTGAAAGAACATCCATATCACCATCACCATCAATATCCGTAGCATAAACACAACAAGCTCCCTTGGCTTCGGTTGTAATTACATTCTGTTCGGAAAAGCTACCGTTTCCATCAATGTTTTCATACCAGGCAACTTTATTATCATTTTGGGAAGCTGAAAGCACATCCCGGTCGCCGTCTCCGTCAATATCTGCTGCATAAACCGATGAAGCGCCGTTTGCCAAATTTTTGGTTAATAATATTTGCTCTGAAAAATCCCCGCTTCCATTCGTATTTTGGTACCAGGCGATTTTATCATCCATCATGGAAGCTGAAAGCACATCCTGGTCACCGTCGCCATCAAGGTCAGCCGCACTAACAGAAATTGCCCAATCTGCTTCGGTTGTAATGATTTGTTGTTCAAAGAAATCACCTGTACCGCCAAGATTCCGGTACCAGGCAATTTTATCATCAAACATGGAAGCCGAAAGTACATCCGAAAATCCGTCTCCGTTTATATCGGCAGAAGATACGGCATTAGCATACACGGCACTCGTACTAATAACTTTCTGTTCGGAAAAAGTACCATTGCCGTCTGTGTTTTCGTACCAGGCTATTTTACTGTCAACCAACGAAGCCGAGAGTACATCCATATCGCCATCAACATCAATATCTGCAGTACAAACCGACCTGGCGCCAACAGCATCCAGGGTTATGATGATCTGATCGGAGAAATTACCATTTCCATCATTCTTGTACCAGGCTATTTTGTTGTTTTCGAATGATGAGGAAAGCACGTCCATATCGCCATCATTATCAAGGTCAGAAGCATAAACACAATTGGCTGATATAACTTTTGTACTGATAACATTTTCTCCGGAAAAGGTTCCGCTGCCATCCGTATTTTCATACCAGGTTATTTTACTGCCGGTAAAGGCACCGCAGGCAGCAAGTACATCCTGATCGCCATCACCATCCAGGTCGGCAGTACAAACCGACCTGGCGCCAACAGCATCCAGGGTTATGATGATCTGATCGGAGAAATTACCATTTCCATCATTCTTGTACCAGGCTATTTTCTTATCTTTTCCCGAAGATGAAAGCACATCCTGATCACCATCACCATCTATATCAGCAGAATAAACTGAATTTGCACCTTCGGCATTTGTACTGATCACTTTTTGAACGGAAAAATTTCCGTTTCCATCCATGTTTTCGTACCAGGCAATTTTATTATCACCGGAAGAGGCTGATATAACATCAAAGTCACCATCTCCATCAAGGTCAGCAGGAAACACATAATTCGCAGTGGCTACATCAGAAGCAATAATAATATTCTGACCACTGAAAACGGTCTGGGCATGCGTTGTTGCATTAGATACAATCAACACTGACACTAAAAATAACACTTTGTTTTTCATGATTGCAAATCTTAATAAATCATACGTTGTTTGGTTTTTGAATAACACATCAAAAATAATAAAAAATGTTAAATATATAATCCCACTTGAAAAACAGTTATTAAATAATCCGTGATCATCCGTTAAATCCTTCATCAGAGTTCCATTCAAGAATTTTAACCAAAGAATCCGCAATTTTATTAAATTTGCTTAAAATTCAAGGGATTGATGGAGTTAATTATTACCGGGTTTATCAATTTGAGATGGTTGGATATCGTGGATATTTTACTTGTCGCCGGCCTTTTGCTTGGGCTCTATAACTTTTTAAGAGGCACGGTGGCATTTAATATTTTCATAGGTATTGTTGCCATTTTCCTGATCTGGAAGCTGGTAACCGTGCTTGAAATGGAATTGCTGAGCGATATACTCGGGGCTTTTATCAGCGTGGGTTTTATCGCCCTGATTGTAATTTTCCAGCCGGAGATCAGAAAATTCCTGCTTGCATTGGGAACACCCTCATTCATAAGAAAGAAAGGGAAATTTTTGTTCTGGGATATTCGTTTCGGTGAAGAAAATGTACTGGATATTGATAAGATCATTGTTGCCTGCCAGCGAATGTCAGACAGCAAAGAAGGCGCCCTGATCGTTTTAACCCGGCAAAATGAACTCAAAACTTTTATTGAAACAGGCGAAGAGATCAATGCTTTAATCAGCAGTCAATTGATTGAAAATATTTTCTACAAAAACTCACCTCTGCACGACGGAGCTATGATCATTCATAACAACAGAATTGCTGCTGCTGCCTGTATATTACCTGTTTCAAACAATACACAACTACCCAAACGACTGGGATTAAGACACCGTGCCGCCGTTGGCATCACCGAACAATCGGATGCAATTGCCATCGTGGTATCAGAACAAACCGGAAATATCTCCTACTGCATGCAGGGCCAGATCAAACAACGCGTAAAACCCGCACAGTTAAAAGACTTCCTGGAAATTGAGTTTGGAATGAAGAAAGAGGAGGAAGGACTTGGCGGTCCGGATTAAGTCATTTCTGATTTTTGCTTTTACAAAATAGTTTAGGAAATTGGTTGATATTAATAGATATTAATAGATATTAATAGAAATTAGGAAATCTGTCCTTCAAGCTAACATGAAACCTGAAACCTTCAACAGTTTATTACCAGACAAAAACCCTCAAAAATCGCTAAGCCCTGTAATCCACAACCGCCGTTTTATCCATGATCTCTTTCAGGAAATCAAGAACTTTAACATGCTCAGGATGGACGCGGTAATTTTCAAGCCCTTCTTCCGTCTCAAATTCCGAGATCAGTACCACATCATAAGCCGAAGATTTTGGGTTGAAATTCAGTCCAACTTCCATGGCCTTTAGGTCGGGTACCAGATCAACCAAATCTTCCAGCATTTGCTTGAACTTTTTTGCTTTTTGCTGCTTTTCCTGTTCAGTATCAAACTCTTTCAGCTTTATCATTACTATATGCCTGATCATAACTACAGTTTTTTAAGTAGGTAAAACATAATTAAATTAAATTAACAACCAAGAGAATCAACAAAACGATCAATGCTATTCAGGCTTGGCCTACCCGAAACACGGAACCCGAAACCCGAATCACCCGGCTTACAACTCCGCAATCTTCTGGTTCACAATATGCAAAATCTCTTCTTCTTTGTTGTGTGCATTTTTCACCAGTTCCATACCGTCATTGATCAGGCGACTGATAAATTTCTGGTCTTTTATACCTGCAGCATTGATCTTTACATTCAGATAAGCTCCCATAACTGCCGTCCTGGCACATAAAGCTCCAACACCCGCATCAGAAACACTATTGGGATTACCTGTTTTCGCCATAGTCTCAATGACTTCCATAGAAGCAAAAGCCTTCTGCATAACTTTAAATGGCACTTCCATCGCATATTTCGAGGCTTCCTCAATGGCTTGTGCTCGTGCTGCTTTTTCTTCATCATTCGACTTTGGCAAACCAAATGCATCCATGATCTTGTTAAAAGCATTGGTATCCTCATCAACCAGGTGAACCAGTTCATCTTTGATCTGCTGGCCTTTCTCAGCCCAGTCAGAAAACTCTTCCCATTTTTCGTCCCAGCCTCGTTTGTGAGATGACAGGTTTGCTACCATTGTGGCAAGTGAAACACCCAAAGCACCAACATAAGCAGAAATAGAACCGCCGCCGGGGGCAGGCGATTCGGAAGCGGTTTCATCGGCAAAATCATTCAAAGGCATATCCACAAGCTGTTGCTTCTTGTCATCAGCAATCATGTATTCAATGATTTTTTCTTCGGGTTTGAAAGGCTTCAGGTCATCCAGTCCCATTGATTTTACGGCAATTTTGATCAGCTCTTTTTCGGATACACCAACCGAACGTTTCTGTTTTCTCAGGAAATATTTACCAGCATCCAGCATGGCCTGTAACGGAACCAAACCAACCAGCTCAGAACCCGTTACACGAATGCCGCGCGCTTCAGCCTTTTGGCAAGTGGTATCAAATGCAACATGAACAGGTGTAATGCTAATATTGGTTAAGTTCATTGAAATCTGTGCAATCCCGTATTCTTCAATAAACCAGCCAATTCCTTTCACGGATTTTAATGCACCCGGGATCCAGACCTTTTTTCCTTTTTCATCTTTTACAACAGGACCTGTCAATGGATTGCCTTCTCTTTTCACGCGTCCTTTTTCACGAACATCAAAAGCAATGGCATTGGCCCGACGCGTTGATGTTGTATTCAGATTTACATTAAATGCAACCAGAAAATCCCTCGCACCAACGGCTGTAACACCGGCTTTTGCATTGAATCTGGCAGGGCCGAAATCGGGTTTCCATTCGGGTTTTATGATCTTATCAGACATACCTTCATATTCTCCTGCCCGGATTGTGGCGAGATTTCTACGTTTTTCTTCGGTAGCTGCATATTCATAAAGAAATACCGGAATGTCGAGTTCCTCTCCTACCCTTTTGCCCAGTTTCCTGCCATATTCAATGGTTTCTTCCATCGTAATATTTGAAACCGGTACAAAGGGACAAACATCGGTGGCGCCCATACGCGGGTGTTCCCCTTTATGCCTGCTCATGTCAATGATTTGTGAAGCTTTTTTGATTGCCCTAAAAGCAGCTTCAACAACGGGTTCCGGCTCACCTACCAAGGTCACAACGGTACGGTTGGTTGCTTTTCCGGGATCTACATCCAGTAATTTTACACCTTCAACATTTTCTATTTCATCCGTTATTTGTTTGATAATGCTCATATCACGGCCTTCGCTGAAATTAGGAACGCATTCGATTATTTTTTTCATTATGAATATGATTTTATTTTTATGATCGTACAAAGATCAGGCAAAAATATAAAGCGGAAGTGGAATAAAAAAGGAATTTTTAAAGCTTTCGGAAAATAAATACACTCCCATTCAGAAAACCCTATACTTTTCGCTGCAAGGACTCTAATTTATCTAAAAAATATTTTGCGCTCTTGCATTGAGGATGTTTAGCTACTTCTTGTACAGAAAATCCATTGTTAACCATTTTATGTGCTAATCGGTTTCTACTCTTACTTATTCCTCTTCCTGTGAATTTAATAAACAAATCTTTGATTTCATCAAATGGTTTCCGGTGAATATTTTCCGGACTTTTGTAACGAAAATCCGTATTAAATATACGCGATAATGCTTTGGAATCAGCGAGAAACCATGATTCCAAAGCCCTGACAGAAATCAGGTTAATTTGCTTTTTTTGATCAAATACATATATTGAATCCAATGTGTAGGTTATACATGGATCATCTTCCTTATCAGTCCAAATAATTATATGATCTGCCTTCCTGTCATGAAAAATTTTAAAGAATTGCAGGATTTTTTCACTCTTTACTTTAAAATTACCCTCTCCTTCAGCATCGAAAACTCCAAGTGTTTGAATATTGCATTTTTCAAGAATTTTTTTGAATTTCACGGATTCAAGAATGATTTTTTCAGCACTGCCTTCAACAATAAAACCAACTTTTACCATGGTAATCCCCCCCCGAGAACATTTGAAAGCCAGGCATCATCAAGCTTCATTCCATGCAAATTAATGTTTTTAAATTGTTTGATCCTTGTTTCACCATCAACTTTATCAACAACAATTAGCTCCTCAGGTTTAAGCTCCGAAACCAAAGTTTGTGAATGAGAGGCCAGCCATATATAATGTCCTTTTTCCTCACATTGCTCCCTAAAAAAATGCACCATTTCTTTTACTGCCTTTGGATTCAGTCCGTTTTCAGGTTCTTCTATCAGCAAAAACTGAGGCTTATCGGATTGTAAAACGGCAGTAAGTAGGGATAATATGTTGTATGTTCCATCAGATATAAGGTTTTTCGTAAAAGGTTTGTTGTAATGTTTGTCATAAAGCAACAGGCTTTCCTCTCCAGAAAAAGCGCTTTTTGAAACTTCGATATTTTTAAAATCAGTTATCAACAAACCCAACCAATCCAGAAATTCGCGATGAATTGCTTTTTCTGATAGAATCCTTTTTAATACTTTTTCAAGATTTGAGGCATCCAATGATAATTTTTTACTGGATTTCTGATCGAGCTTAACATATTCACTTTTACCGATAAATATTCTGGAAAAGTTAGTATAGAATTGTCTAAAATGTCTCGTATGGTCTATTCCACTGTATTTATTCTGTTCATCTTGAGGTTCTTGAAAAACATGTTCATCCTTGGAAGAGGAAGTTGTAATTATTTTAATATCATTTTTATTATCCTGATTGTAGCTTAGGTTTTCTAAAGTATAATTTCCTCTTAAATCCGCAATTTTAAATTTGAATATCTTCTGTTTGATATTTCTATTGAGAACATCGTCAGGATCAGGAAACATATTTGATAATTCTGATGCACCAATTTGTGTAATAAGGTAGGCCAATTCAAATGATTCAAAAATATTCGATTTACCCGAAGCATTAGCACCAACAAAAACTGAAAAACGATTTGGTTCTTCAATCTGAATATTTTTTATTGACTTAAAATTATGTATTTTTATTTGTTTGATTTTCATCACTTAATAATTTTTCCATTCAAAATTACGGAATCTATTTTATTACTTCCATAATAATACGGCATAAATTCATAATTGGGAATTTCTTTGGTGATAAAAACATTGGCCTTTTTACCAACGGCGATGCTGCCCAGCTCATCACTCAAACCCATTGCATAAGCGCCGTTAATGGTTGTTGCATGTATTCCTTCTTCGGGTAATAAACGGTAAAGGATACTACCCATTGAGAGAATAAGCTGCATATTTCCGGATGGAGATGAACCGGGATTAAAATCGCTGGCCAGACACAATGGTAATCCGGCATCAATCATCTTTCGGGCCGGGGCATAGATCATTCCTAAAAAGAAAGCTGCTCCCGGTAGAATTGTTGGCATGGTTTCGGAATCCATTAAAGACTTAATTTCATTATCGCCCGTGTATTCGAGGTGATCAACAGAAAGAGCATTGTATTTTACACCTACTTGTATCCCTCCTGAATAATCCAGTTCATTGGCATGTATCTTAGGCCGCATGCCGTATTTAATACCTGCCATCAGAATCCGCCCGGTTTGATCAACAGTAAAAAAGCCTTTATCACAAAAAACATCAATATAATCAGCCAGTTCTTCGGAAGCCACCCGGGGTATCATTTCATTGATCACAATATCCACGTATTCATTCGGATTTTCCCGGTATTGCATAGGAATGGAATGAGCACCAAGGAAAGTTGCTTTGATGGTAAGGGGTGAATCTTCTTTCAATTTTTTGATCACCCTGAGCATCTTCAGCTCTGTTTCAGGAGTAAGGCCGTAACCACTTTTTATTTCAACAGCGCCGGTTCCGTATGAAATAATTTCCTCCAGTCTCTTCATGGCTGATTCATACAATTCTTCCTCCGGAATATTTTGCATTTTTTTCGCGGAATTCAGTATTCCGCCCCCCCTTTTGGCAATTTCTTCATATGACAATCCTTTGATCTTGTCAATGTATTCAATCTCACGGCTTTGTGGATATACCAGATGTGTATGGCTGTCGCACCAGGCCGGGAATACCATTTTGCCGCTTGCATCCATTTCTTTATAACCCCTTGATTTACCATCTGCCAAATCCTGCATCCTTCCAAAAGCGGCTATTTTATCATCTTCAATCAAAAGAAAGGCATCTTTCATGGTTTTCATCTTTGCCATGTCTTTTCCGGCAACCCATTTTACCGGATTTTCCTCTACCTGAACGAGTTCTTTGATATTCTTTATTAATAATCCCATGTTGCTATTTTTTTTCAAAAGTACAAATTCAGTGATAATTTCAAAATTGAGATTTGTATTAACATTCATCTATTAAGTTTAAAAAAGTAATCCATCACCTAAAAACCTATTTTTACCATAATTATTCAAATTAAACAGATCAATTCACTAAAAAACAAACATATAACAACTTTTTGTAATCTATACTAAATCTAAATTTAACAATATTCTTGACTTACAAAAATACTAATATATTAAATTTATGCTAATTTTTTACCTTATTTCAAAGTAATTTAAAAATCAAAACCATAAATTTTTTAATCATAATGCAAAAAAATATTGTCTCAATCGTAAATAGATGGATTATTATATTTGTAATTTCTTTAACCTCTAACCTTATTCAAGGCCAAATTGACGTTGTTACCTCAGATCCAGGAGACTATGGTGTAATACCTAAATGGGTACCAGAAAGCAAACGATCAAGTTTTTCATATATTGGAAAAAGCATTATCAAAGAAACAAATAATATAATAAACATCTCAGATCTTTCTGGACCTGATCCTTATTATGGTTTACGCCTCTCTGTTAATGGAGGTATTAAAGTTAATGGATTTCTTTTAAATGTATCACCTGGAAATGGTTACTATTTAACTTCTGATGAATACGGAAATGGATCTTGGGTAAAACCAAATTGGATTGAAATAAACAACAAAATTTTTGCAAAAGAAAATAGATCAATTGTAATCGGTAATAATGATCCATACTTTGAATCAGATGCTAAACTATCACTTAGAAATGATCAAAGCAAAAGAATTGGATTAAGTATCAATGAATTCTTAACCGGGATTAGTATTAATAGCGAAGAACATGCATTAGATGTATTTGGCGAAGAAATGGGTATTTATACTGGAACTACAACAGGATATGGAATATATCAAGATGGTTGGGAAAGTTCAAAGAATTATTTTGCATCAAATATTGGTATTACCAACTATCAACCACTTACAAAACTGCATTTAGGAAGCAGATTTACATTACATGACACCTTAGAACACAATTATATAGCATGCAATGTATACAGCATTGATAAATATATTCAGAACGAACCTGCCTCAAAAATTAATCTAGCTGATAATGGTTCTATTTCACTCAAAACCGCCCCAAACGGTACGGAAAACACTACTATTACCTGGAATGAAGGTATCTTTATAAACAATGCCGGTAATGTTGGAATGGGAAATACCAATCCACAGGCTAAACTACATGTAAACGGGAGTGTTATCATAAGCGAAAATTCTGTTGTTACCCCCGCCGGATATAATCTTTATGTTGAAAACGGCATATTAACCGAAAAAGTAAAAGTGGAACTGTCAAGCAATTGGTCTGATTTTGTTTTTGAAAAAGATTACGCTTTGATGTCCCTGCCACAATTAGAAAAGTATATTAATACATACAAACACTTACCCGATATACCAACAGCTAAACAAGTAAAAGAAGAAGGGATTAACCTTGGGGAAATGGATGCAAAACTATTGCAAAAAGTAGAAGAACTTACCCTCTATATTATTGAGCAGCAAAAACAAATAGAGGAATTGAAAACACAGATTGAAAAACTTAAAAAATAGGCAGTTATGAAACGTTTTATTATTTCACTTCCTCTGCTGTTCATTGTTTCATTTTTGTTTTCACAGGAGTTACATCAAGGAGAGTATTTTATACTTGATCAACAAATCAATGGATCTCACATTTATGAAGCATCACAATATATAGATAATATTCCTTCTTTTGAATATACTCCTCAGCAATATGAATATTTGGTAGAGCGTATTGATCCTTATTTAATTGATCCTCCTGGTGGAGGTGAAACTGGACCGGATCCGGAAGATGAAGGAGTTGTTGGTACAATAGATGCTGATTTTAATGTAACACCAACTGGTGCATCTGTATATAGTATGACTCTGGTTTTTCCTCCAGGAAGATCTGGTATGATACCTGATTTGGCAATTGTATACAATAGCCTAGGTAGTGATGGATACCTTGGGGAGAAATGGTCATTAAGTGGATTGTCGTCGATTACAAGAACTGCAAAAACACCCTACTATCATAGTGCTTCAGAAGATATTCAATTTGATATTAATGATCACCTGATGCTTGATGGTCAACATTTATTGCCTGTTGAACCTGGAAATAATAATGAATATCGAACAGAAATAGATAACATAAGCAAAATTATAAGGCAAGGCGATTATTTCATGGTATATACGAAATCAGGACTTATTAAGGAATATGGAAAAACTCCTAATTCGAGGCATTATCTTCAGGATTTGGATGAACCTCTTGCATGGTGTTTGAATAAGGTTTCTGATAGATTAGGTAATTATATTTCTTATAATTATTATAACAACCCTGATAATGGAGAAATCTATATTGAATCAATTGAATATAGCGGTTATCAGGATCCTGAGAATATAAACACTCCAATTAGCCCTGGATTTTCTATTACCTTTGAGTACGAGAATAGGAACAAGGATATGCCTGCACCCAAAAAGTTTTTTACAAAGGGTAATGTTAATGAATATGGGTATTTTTCACGAGTTTATAAAAGACTCTCAAAGATAAAATGTTATTATGAAGGGGCAGAAGTTAAAAAGTATGAAATAGAATATCATCCGAATGAAAATTTTGTTAAAACACAAAATAAAATTTTATCAATTACTGAGTATGGCAAAAATGGTACAAAATACAATAGTACAAACTTTGCGTGGCAGGAACGAGATTATCACTTTACACCACGATATGAAATACTTCAAAGTAATTATTCATCGGAACATCATGTTGGAGATTTTAATGGAGATGGTTTTGGTGATATCTTATCAAAGAAAAAAAATGGCACAAACGTTTTGTTAAAGATTGAATCTCCAAAGGATAAATTTCAGCCAGTTGACCATACTGTGTATTTTCTTAACAATCAATTTAGAAGTGTGTCTGTTGGTGATTACAACGGAGACGGTCTTTCGGATATTGCAATACTTTTTTACGATCAGTATTTGTACGGCCAATATCAATATAAATTGAAGATTCTGACTTCATACATTAACTCCTCAAACCAAATTGACTTTATCACATCAACAAGTCAAGACTATATTGTTTATCCAACAGAAAATGAATACCCACAACTTAATTCTTATGATTTCACTGGTAATGGTTTAACGGATCTTTTTGTTTTTCATTCTTCAAATCCTGAACATTTATTTCTGGGTAATAAGAATACTCCTTTAAGTGAAGAGTCTGTGAGTACATATGATAACAATGTTAATGTTCCTTTGGTTGAGTGGGAGATCGGAGATTTTGACTGTGATGGAAAAATTGAGATTTGTCTACTCACAACCCATGTCACTAAGCTGCTTGGGCTCGATTTCAATAATAATAATTTTGTAACATCAGCTACTAACGTTTACATTGATCAGGATAATACAAATATTGGAGGTGATTTTAACGGAGATTCAAAAACAGATGTTTTATCTATTTCCCAGTCAGGTGTCTATACGGTTTATTATTCATATGGAAGAGGATTTAAAGCAATAGATGTCTCTCAGGGATTTTATTTTGATGAAAATGAGGCATATACTCTTGATATTAATGGTGACGGTTTATCTGATTTTATTTGGAATGACAAAGATAATAACAGGATATTTCCATTTATAACAAGAAACTCAGGAGAAGAATTTCTTCAATTGGATACTGAGCCCTATACTGGTAATACATTATGTATCGGATTATGGGATATTGAAGGGGATGGTATTCAGGATTTGCTATTTAACCCAACTTGCAAATGAAACTTCATAACTACCTATCAGAGAGCGCATAGC
>CAZTAW010000028.1:0-21545 GCA_964611705.1 uncultured Bacteroidales bacterium | reverse complement strand
CCTGCCACAAAGAGAATCTGCTTCAAAACCAATGAAGTTTAACCAACTCGATAAAGACAATATTCAGGATACTGAAGAAATTGTTGAAGAATCACTTTCGCTTGAAGAAAAGGAGATTGAATCATGGCAGAAACTTATCCGGGTTTTAACACATGAAATTATGAATTCGATGACTCCGATAACTTCATTGGTTACTACGGTAAGTGATGTATTGATTGACAAAGATGATGAAAATACCAAAATAAATCAGCTTGATGAGGACGATACTGAAACCATTGAATGCGCATTGAGAACCGTACATAACCGGAGCCAGGGACTGCTGAATTTTGTTGAGATTTACCGGAATCTTACAAGAATACCCAAACCTAATTTCAGGTATTTCAAGGTGAAGGAATTATTCGAGCGCTCCAAAGAATTACTCAAACCAAAAATGGAGAAATTCAACATTGATTGTAATGTCCGGGTTTTTCCCGAAGACCTGAAAATAACTGCCGATCAGGATTTGATTGATCAGGTGATCATCAACTTGATGCTGAATGCCATTGATGCTGTAAAGTCAAATGAGAACCCAAAGATCAGTGTTCTGGCAACAACAAATATCAACGGACGAGTAGTTATTGACCTGAAGGACAACGGACATGGCATTAAGCCGGATGTTATGGATAAAATATTCATGCCTTTTTTCACTTCAAAAAAGGAAGGATCAGGTATAGGATTAAGCTTATCAAGACAAATCATGCATCTGCATAAAGGAACGATTTCAGTGAAATCACCGGAAGGAGAAGGAACTACCTTTACACTAACATTCTAATATTTTATAAACATAAGCGTTAAAACACTATACCATATGAAAAACAAAGAAGCAAATACACAATACCCGATTCATGAACTGCTGAAGAAAAGATGGAGCCCAAGGGCATTTGATGAGAAACCCATAGAAAAAGACAAACTTAAACGAATACTGGAAGCTGCACGCTGGTCGCCTTCGGCATCCAATGAGCAACCCTGGCATTTCATTGTTGGATATAAAAATGATGAAACGTATGATAAAATCTTTGAAACTCTTGTTGAGTTCAATCAGATGTGGACTAAATTTGCACCGGTTTTGATGATCAGTGTAGGAAGAAAAAAATCAATAAAAACCGGTGGTGAGAACAGGGACTTTCGCTATGATGTCGGACAATCTGTTGCACATATGAGTATTCAGGCAATGTCTGAAAACATTTATGTACATCAAATGGCTGGATTTGATCCTGAAAAAGCACGTGAGCTCTTTCAAATACCTGATGATCATATAGCAATTACAGCCATTGCATTGGGCTATATTGGCAAACCTGAAATCTTGCATCCGCGTATGCAAAAATCCGAAACTGCTCTGCGTGAAAGAAAAACAATCAATGAATTTGTCTTTAGCGATCAATTTGGGAAAACATCCAAATACATAGAAGAATGAAAATCATGAACAAGATATTTCCACTCTTAATCATTTTTGCCCTTTGGGCTTGCAATGGTGCAAATGAGAAAGAAAAAAAACAGCAATCCAAAAAAGCGGAAAAAGCAGTATCCGTCCCTGAGTTCAATGCCGATTCAGCCTATCATTTTGTAAAAGACCAGGTTGATTTTGGCCCGAGGGTACCCGGCACCCAGGCACACAATCAATGTGCCGCTTATCTGTCAAATACGCTTAAGCGTTTTGCAGATACTGTAATAATCCAGGAATTCAAAACACGTACCTTTGATAAAAAAACATTCAACGGTAAAAATATAATTGCCTCCTTCAATCCTCAGAACAAAAACAGGATATTACTTGCTGCCCATTGGGATTCAAGGCCCTTTGCCGATCATGACCAGGATCCTGAAAATCACAATACACCCATTGACGGGGCCAATGATGGTGCTAGCGGCGTGGGCGTTTTACTGGAGATTGCACGGCAGTTTAATATGCATAATCCCGGAATTGGTGTTGATATTATTCTTTTTGATCTTGAAGATTACGGACAACCGGAGGGCATACAAACCCATGCAGAAAATGACTGGGCTTTGGGTTCACAATACTGGAGCAAAACACCCCACATACCCGGATACCGGGCACGCTACGGAATTTTGCTGGATATGGTAGGTGCTTCGGATGCTATTTTTACACGCGAAGGTACCTCCAGGTATTATGCTAGCCCTATCCTTTCCAAAGTCTGGAACATTGCACTTGGACTTGGTTTTGGAAATTATTTCTCAAACGAAGAAACAACCGCCATCCTCGACGATCATGTGTACATCAATCGGAATGCAAGGATTCCAACAATTGATATAATTCATCACGATAACAAAACATATTCAGGTTTTTTTGAACATTGGCATACCGTAAACGATACAATGGAAAACATTGATCCGGCAACACTGAATGTAGTCGGGCAGGTTGTGTTAACAGTTGTTTACCGTGAATAATAAACTATCAGTTAAGCAATTCGGTTGCAAGATTTGCCAACTCTGATCTTTCTCCTTTTTCCAACCTCACATGTGCATATATCTCATGATGCTTTATCTTGTCAATAAGATATGACAAACCATTACTTTGCGAATCAAGATAAGGTGTATCAATTTGATAAATATCACCTGTAAAGATTATTTTGGTGTCTTCACTGGCTCGTGTGATAATGGTCTTAACCTCATGTGGGGTCAGGTTCTGGGCTTCATCTACAATAAAAATGACTTTAGAAATACTTCGTCCCCGGATGTAAGCAAGCGGCGTTATCAAAATTTTTTCGCTTTCGAGTGCCTCGTTGATCTGTTTAAATTCCTTGTCTTTTTCTCCGTATTGATTCTGAATGAATTTCAGGTTATCCCATAGAGGTTCCATGTAAGGGTTCAGTTTTGATTTAATATCCCCTGGCAAATAACCAATATCCTTATTGCTGAGCGGTACAATAGGCCTTGCCAGGTAAATTTGCTTGAAATTTCTTTTCTGTTCCAATGCACCTGCCAGTGCCAGCAGTGTTTTACCGGTTCCTGCAATACCCTGAAATGTTACCAGTTTAACCTTTGGATTCAATAAAGCATGCAGCGCAAAAACCTGCTCGGCATTTCGGGGCATGATCTTAAAGGCAGGTCGTTTCTCAACTCTTTCAATAAGATTATTATGGGGATTATAAAAAGCAAGTGCTGATGCTTTGCTACTTCTTAAAATAAAATAATGATTTGGAAAGGGTACCTCTTTTTGAATCTCCTCAGGTTTGCAAACACCTTCCGAATAAAGCCTGTCAACTACTCCATTATCTATATTTTCAACTAATGATTTTCCTGAGTAAAGTGATTCAACATCTTTTACTTTGCCTGTTTCAAAATCCTCTGCTGGTATATTTAATGATTTTGCTTTTAGCCGAAGGTTAACATCCTTTGTCACCAGAACAACCCGACGCTCGGGATTTCCTTCTTTCAGGGCGATTGCGGCGTTTAAAATTTTATGGTCGGGTTTGTTATCTCCGAAAATCTCACGTGCATCTTTTGAGGATCGTTCATCCATAATAACCTTGAACATGCCCTTCCCTTTGCCGTTAATAGGTATCCAGTTCTGAAGCAGAAATTTTCCTGAAAGCTTATCCATAATGCGGATAAATTCACGTGCTTCGAAATTCTTGGTATCATTTCCTTTCTTAAAGTTATCCAATTCTTCCAAAACAGTTATCGGAATGGCAACATCATTATCATCAAAGCTGTTGATCGCATTGTGGTTGTATAGTATAACAGATGTATCGAGAACAAAGATCTTATTTTCACTTTTCTTCTTTCTGAGCATACACAATAATTTTTTGCAGATTTAAAATTAACTATAATTCTGCATTTTTATTCGGCAGATAATAAATCTTGTTCACAGAAGTTATCAACAATCCGGCGAATAGAAATAATCAATTTATTATCCGTAACTTTACCAAAAAAGGTAAAAACATGTCCACCAAATCTAAAAATCTTTATTTGCTCGATGCGATGGCCCTGATATACCGGGCTTATTTTGCCCTGAATAAAAACCCAAGGATTAATTCAAAAGGGATGAATACTTCCGCCGTTTTGGGTTTTGCCAATTCACTATATGATATCCTGAAAAATGAAAACCCAACCCATATTGGTGTAGCCTTTGATACCATTGCACCTACCATACGTCATGAGGAGTTTGCAGATTATAAAGCAACCCGCGAAGACATGCCCGAAGATATCTCACTTTCAATACCTTACATCAAAAAACTCATTGAAGCATTTAATATCCCTTTGCTTTATGTAGATGGCTATGAAGCTGATGATATCATCGGAACCCTTGCCAGGAAAGCTGAATCTAAAGATTTTATAACCTATATGGTTACACCCGATAAAGATTTCGGTCAATTGGTTACCGATAACATTTTGATGTATAAACCCGCCAGAGCAGGCAACAAAGCACAAGTAATGGGTATGAAAGAAATTTGCGATAAATACAGCATCAAAGAAACCACTCAATTGATTGATATTTTGGGCTTATGGGGTGATACTTCCGATAATATTCCCGGTGTTCCGGGAGTAGGTGAGAAAACAGCCTCAAAATTGATTCATGAGTTTGGCAGCATTGAAAACCTGCTTAAGAATACTGATAAGCTCAAAGGAAAACTAAAAGAAAAAGTTGAAAAATATTCCGATCAAGCCTTGCTTTCACGGGATTTGGCTACCATACTTGTTAATGCCCCAATCGAATTTAATGAAGAAGAATTAAAAGTAAAATCCCCTGATAAAAAAGCATTAAAGAAAATATTTGGTGAGCTTGAATTCAGGGCTTTTGCCAAACGGGTTTTTACGGATGTTTCCATGCAGGAAGCTAATGAAGCCAAATCAGCTCAAGGCAGTCTTTTCGATGAATTTGAAACGGAAGTACCTGCACCATCCGATGCAAAAAGCCTGAAAGATTTTGATATTTCTTATCATCTTGTTGAGGATAAAATTGAAAGAAAAAAACTGGTTGCAATACTTAAAAGAGCAGAATCATTTTGTTTTGATACCGAAACTACCGGTCTTGACCCAAATAATTGCGAATTGGTTGGTATTAGCTTTTCCGTGAAGCCACATGAAGCCTGGTTTTTGATTTTACCTGAAAACAGGGATAAAAGCCTGCAAATCCTGAGAGAATTCAGAGAGGTTTTCGAAAATACGAAAATAGAGAAAACCGGGCAAAATCTTAAATTTGATATTTCAGTACTTAAATGGTATAATATCAATGTGAAGGGGAAACTATTCGATACGATGATCGCCCATTACCTGCTGGAGCCTGATCTGCGGCATAACATGGACTATCTTGCAGAAACCTATCTCAACTACAAACCGGTATCGCTTGTCAGCCTTATCGGTAAAAAAGGCAAAAATCAAAGAAATATCAGGTCAGTGCAAAAAGATGTTTTAACAAATTACGCCTGTGAAGATGCTGATATTACACTGCAATTGAGAAAAGTCTTTGAGAAAGAAATCAAAAAATCAAGTGCCGATAAACTCTTTACTGATATTGAAATCCCCTTAATGTATGTACTTGCCGATATGGAAGCCGAAGGTGTAAATATTAATATTGAAACATTGAAAAAGTTTTCGGATGAACTTAAAACCGAGATCAGAAAGGTGGAGACAGAAATACAAAAAATGGCAGGTGTATCTTTTAATATCGCATCACCCAAACAACTCGGTGAGGTACTCTTTAAAAGATTGAAGATAACAGATAAACCAAAGCTCACCAAAACAAAGCAGTTTTCAACCAGTGAAGATGTGCTTCAGAAACTCATCAGCAACCATCCGATTGTTGAAAAAATTCTTGATTATCGCTCTTTATCCAAATTAAAATCCACTTATGTGGATGCACTACCGCTACTGGTTAATCCTCGTGATGGTCGCATACATACCTCCTATATGCAAACAGTTGCTTCAACCGGCAGATTGAGCTCACAGAATCCAAACTTGCAGAATATCCCAATCCGCACCGAGAAAGGAAGAGAAATCAGGAAAGCTTTTGTTCCCAGAAATGAAGATTATACTTTATTAGCCGCGGATTACTCACAAATAGAATTGCGTATTATTGCACATTTGAGCGAAGACAAAAGTATCATGGAGGCTTTTCACGAAGAGCTCGACATTCATGCCGCAACAGCAGCAAAAGTATATGATGTAAGTCTTGATGAGGTTACAAAAGATATGCGAAGAAATGCAAAGACAGTTAATTTCGGTATTGTTTACGGTATATCCGCATTTGGCTTGAGCGAACGGCTTAATATCCCCCGCAAAGAAGCGAAAGAGATCATTGATGCTTATTTCGGAAAATATCCGGGTATAAAAAAATACATGGATGCTACCATAGAATCCGCGCATAAAAATGGTTACGTTGAAACCATTATGGGAAGAAGGCGGTATCTGCGTGATATTCATTCAAGTAACAACGTAGTTCGTGGTTTTGCTGAACGAAATGCCATCAATGCCCCTATTCAGGGAAGTTCGGCAGACATGATTAAAATTGCGATGATCAGCATTTTTGATGAATTGGGCAAAAGAAACCTAAAATCAAAAATGATCTTACAGGTTCATGATGAACTGGTTTTTGATGCACAAAAAGATGAAGTTGATAATATCAAGTCACTCGTTGAAGAAAAAATGAAAACGGCTATCCCTCTGAAAGTACCCGTTGTAGTGGATATAAACACCGGTTCAAACTGGTTGGAAGCACATTAAAGAACTACCTTATCGCCCCTGCAAACGAAATCCTCCTTAATGATGCATCATAGGGAATATCCTGCAAATACCAGCTTTTTCCTCCATCTTTTGTGTGTAGAATAAATCCTTGATTTCCAATGAAAGAAGAAGTTATCCATGCAGTATTATCATCAAAACATGTGATCCCCATGTATTCACCCGTAGGTACAGGTTCCGAAGCCTGTTGCTTTACCCATGCGCTATCCAGATTATTTAGCTTGTAAATCTGATTATAATCTGTGGCCACCCAGGCCGAATGATCATTAATAGGACATACACCATTGTTATGCATCAATCCGGCAGGTGTGGGTTTATTGGCCCAGGTATTTCCACCATCAAGTGTATAAACAACAGTCCCCGGCCCAACTGCCCAAACGATATTGTCATCAAGAGCGTATATATCTATTATGGCATTGGGCGCATTGCCTCCCTGCAAACTGTCAAGCCCCTGCCTTGTCCATGTGTTTCCGCCATCACTTGAATAAATAATTAAGGGCAATGTATCACCTAAGCCGGCTGCCCAAACATTTTGTTCATCAGCAGCAGTTATCATTTGGAGACTGTACTTTTTATACATTGGATCACTCTGATCAATCCAGGTTTTTCCGCCATCAGAGGTTTTCAGTATGCAGCCACTATCACCTGCAATCCAGCATACTTTTTCACTAACCGGATTAATACCAATCAGTTCAAGCTTTGGCAGGCTTTGTCCATCACCCAAACGAACCCAGTCTTTTCCACCATTTTCCGACTTTAAGATCACTCCGTAATTATCAGCAATACCTCCTGCAATCCAGATTATATTTTTATCAATGGCTCTTACATCTGCAAGGTCGCAATCAGGTATTGAGTTTTGCTCACCCTGCCTTACCCAACTATTACCGCCATTCGTAGTATAAAAAATAGTTCCGTAATTGCCTGCACTGCTACCAACAGCCCAGCCATATTGCCCTACTGTATAATCTTTATTATCATCAGCTTTACGGCAAGATGAAGCAATTATAATAAACAGGATAATCACTGCTGATAGCAAAATTTGTCTCATGGAATTAATGTTTTAAAAATCAATGCAATTTACTTATAACTATTCCAAACAACAATAATTTTAACAAAATTTTTTGATCCACTCAGGATAACTTTGCGAATTTTTGTAGTTCAAATATTCTTCCGAATAGTTAGAAAGAAAACCAGAAATGAAGCCGGAAAGTATTTCGGGATCATCATACAATTCCACTCCAAAAGCTTCAAATCCAAAGGTCCACCAACTTTTATTGCGGTTTGTCAATGTATACTGAATCTTAGTGAAAATGCAAAGCAATTTTCGTTTAGATTCAGTTATGCCGATAGGATCAGATTTATATTTCTTGCAAACCTGATCCGTATCGGTATAATTCTGCCCAATTCCCAGGCACATGCATTATTTACATTCTGATATGATTTACAGGAGTGGGATCCATTGTTTTGAAATTCATAAAATTTGAGCCATCTTTTTTTATTTATTCCTATCCAGTGATTATTTGATGATTGAATTTCAGGAATATTTCCTTTCAGGAAACAGCGGGTTTCGAGAGTATAAAACATAACAATTTACGATTGTTTTTGTTTAAACAACTCTAATTGTGAATCTTGCTTTTTCTGGGGATCGTTTATTAAAATGTCTCGCCCGAGACTGCTTTCAAAGCCTGTCTTTATAATCAAAGCTTCCTTCATTTTGTTTCTTAAATTTTCCTTTGATCCAACATAATAGAAATGATTAAAACTTCTTTCAACATTTCCATACCAATAATCATTTAAATGTTCATTGATCCTGTATTTATTTTCTTTCCACATAGAAAGAGCAAATCCACAATTAAGAGATTGGGTTTTTATCGATAATTCAACGGCATCATTTTCATTCCAGCCGTTATAATAATCTGTATGTCTTCCTATATATGGTGGGTCTAAATAAACGAAATCATTTTCATTAACTTGTTCCAAAACATTTTTCCAATCACTTACTATAAAAGTCCAGTCGTTGTTTGATATAAGAATTCTAATATTACGAACTTGATTTACGATCTTTGTTACATATGCTTTTCTAAAACGCTCCGGTTTATGGCCAAAAGGCACATTAAACTTTCCCGAACCATTAAAGCGCATAATACCATTAAATCCTGAACGGTTGAGAAAAAGTAGCTTTAGAGGGTCACTGTCATTATTAAAACTTTCTCGCATTTCATAATAATAATCAATACCTTTTTCTGATAATTTAACACCTGTTTCTTCAAGAAAATCTTTAACGATTAGCTCGTTAATTGTTTCCTTTTTTAGTGAATTATAAAAATTTATTATATGCTGATTTGTATCACCAACCAAGGCTTTGCCTGGCAAGATATTAAATAAAACAACCCCGGAACCAAGGAAAGGTTCAATCCATCTTCCTTCACCTTTCCAATAAATTGAATTAGCAATGAAGTTTATCAACTTTGTTTTAATGCCCTGACATTTAATAGGAGGCACAATAACTCTTTCTATGTTTTTTGGTAAAGAATGATCAGACATTAATCAAAATAGTTTCACCTAAGTTAATAATTTTTCCAGTAATTATCAAATTCTTTTTTCGATATAAAACCAAGCTTTCCTTTTTTAAAATCATCAATTGAGTTACTTTTAATGGATCCAATATTTGTCGTGTTACCACTGCCAGTTGTTTTGCCAGCAACTTTATGCTTTTCCTGCACAAAAAACTCAATATCTGTGAAAGGAGATTGGAGTTGAGATGCTTCAATCACTTGTTTGATTTCAGTAATCTTGCACTCAGGATTTCTTGTATAGAGAAATCCAATAATCCAATGTTCTTTATATTCCGAATAAGGATAGAGTATACCTTTTTTGCCATTTGGATCACGGATATATGAACGATATGAGCCTAATGTAAAATGAAATTTTTTCAGCCTTCCATCTTTATTAAATTTTCTATATGTGGATTTTACTTCTACTGCTATCTTTTGATTTGGCTTGTCTTTTTTAAATAATGTAAAATCAGGATAACTTGTTTGTCCGGTTTTTTCCAATATTAATTTATGTTTTTTGGCTATCTCATGGACTATAGGTTCGCAGAAAATTTCAAACATTCCTGAGAGAATCTTTGAATCATAAGATAAAGTATAAACTACCGAATGTTTGGTTAATATTCCTACCAGACTCCATTCAATATTCTCAGGATAAAGTTTCTCTATTTCAGAACAGAATTCAATATCAAAATGCATGTAACTTAAAGGATATTTTTATCAAAGTTAAAAAAAATTGCAACCTGCATTTATCCTTTCAAGCTAAACCTCCATGCACAAAACCAATCATCAGGATGCGGGTCGGGAGGACAGCCAATGCATTCTGTTTTTATCCGATCGTCAATAGCTTCGGCAAAGGTTGTATATTCTACCAGACCACCGGATTTGCAAGGATAATCATCCAACCCTTTTCTTTTGCGTGCATTCTGAACGCGGCATTCGTTCATTTTAAAAACAAAACCTTCAGGGCTCTCATCTTCAACACTTTGCTCATTAATGGTTGCATATAATCTGAAATTTAAAGCTTTTTTTAATCCTTCAAGACCGGGCCTTTCATGTAAACCCAAAAATTTCTTAACTGACCAGGCCTCAAATGGAGAGAATTGTGCCCAGGCGCTGTCGTTACATCTTTTGGCATCGTTCATCCCTCTCGTGAATTCAACTGCCTGAAACCAAACCCCATCATTGGCGAGCCAATTTACAGCTACGGCTTTTTTTAAATCATTCAGTTTTTCTTCAGGCATTGAAAGTAAATTTTCCGGAACATCTTCATCCATTTCCAAATCAAGTATTTTTCCCAATCTTTTCATTTGAATGGCATAACTTCTTGACAGGGCCTCTTTCATGGTTTCCTGGGCCACTTTTCTTCCAAACTGATGCTGTACTTCACCATACCAAAATGAATAATGCATAATGGTGCGATGCCAGTAGTCAATAATCAAACGTGCTACATTCTTTTTATTCAGGTCATCCTGTGTTTTGATATCTCTATTCATGGTTTTTGGATTTTAATATGCAGCTAAATTACATAAAATAATCACAGATGAAGATGGAAATGATTATATAATTATGTAAATGCGGCATTAATAAACTACCCCGCCGCAGAGCAGCGGAGTATTAAATGGAATATTGAAAAACGCCCCAGGGGGCGGGGAATTAACCCTCGTCCGCCTCAGGCGGATTAAAACTGCTGATAATTTCTTGGGCTTTGAGGAGATTTTCTTTATTGAGTCCATGTTTCAGGCCATTTTCTTCGCAAAAGCTAATAAAGTCGAAAGTATTAAGATTTGTAAGGAGCTCTTTACCTGTCATCGGGCAACCACCCAAACCACCTGTTACCGTATCAAATCTTCTGCAACCTGCCTCATAAGCTGCTTCTACCTTTTTGAAATATGCAGCTTTGCTTGTGTGCAAATGAAGCCCGAATTCAACATCAGGGAATTCAGTAATAAGGGAATTATAGACTTTTTTAATTTGGCCGGGATTTGATTCTCCGGTAATATCAGAAAGCGGAATGATACGAAGACCAAAATCATATAATTTATGTGTAAGCTCAACAATATGATTGATACTCCATTCATCTCCGTAAGGATTTCCAAAAGCCATGGAAAGATAAACGATCAAATGCTTTTGTGATCTTTCGCAAATTTCCTGAAGTTCTGCAATGGTTTTGAATGCTCTGTTAAAATCACTGTTTATGTTTTTTTTCAGAAAAGTAGGAGAGGCAGAAAACGGATATAAAAGGTAATTAATTTCTTTGATTTTGGCAGCTTTTTTCCCGCCTTTTGCATTCGCCACCAGAATCATACATCTGGATTCAGTATCAATCAGATCAAGACCCTGGATAACTTTCTCCGTATCGGCCAGTTGGGGAATGGATTTTTTAGAAACAAAACTCCCGATTTCCACACAATCAAACCCTGCCTGTAAAAGAACACTGATCAATTCAATTTTTTTTTGTGTGGGGATAAATTCCTTTAATCCCTGTATTCCGTCTCTTGGTGTTTCTATAATCTTTATATTATTCATAAAAAATCCCCCTCCCTTATTCCGGAGGGGGACTGTATTTGATTGTTTTGTTACTTTCTACCAGTTAATTCTTTTGGAATTCTTCCATTTTTAATAGCTTCTGATCTTAAGCGGCGACCGAGGATTTTTTCAAGCATTATTCCGATATCCAGCACTTTATCAATATCCACACCGGTATCAATTCCCATTTCATCCATCATTACAACCATATCTTCAGTAGAAACCAAACCTACAATATTTGGATCTTTGTAATAATATTTACCTGTTCCGGCTACCGGAGTATTGTCAACAAAGTTTGCAGGCTGTCCGCCTGTTCCACCCAAAGTGGATTCATAGTTAATAATTCCTGTCTGAAGGGCTGCCAGCACATTGGCAAGTCCCCATCCACGTGTAGTATGGAAGTGTGCGATATGTAATTCGGGTTTTGGAATGGCATCCAATAACATTGAGAAATAATCATAAACCCTGTCGGGTGAGGCAGAACCATCGTGGTCGGCATGCTCAATGTCATCCGCACCAATGTCGAGCCAGCGTTGTGTAAACTCCACCGCTTTTTTCATTTCTGTGGGACCTTCTATTGGGCAACCCCAGATGGTGCTGACGGTTCCATTTACTTTGATCCCGGCATCATGGCATTTGGGAATATATTCTTCACACATTTTAAAATATTCTTCGATGGTTAAAGCGGAATTCACTTTTTGATGTGATTCACTTGTTGATACCATCACCAGTATCCTGTTAGGACCATAGCCATCTTTTCTGGCCTGTATGGCTCTTTCAATGGCTCTTTCTCTAATAGTAATGGCTGTAAGGGCTACATCATCAAGCAGATGCTTAACCCTCTTACTTTTGAATAATTTTTGCATTAGTTCATCAGCATCCTTGAATTGTGGCATCCCTCTGGGATTTCCGAAATTGGTGGTTTCAATATCCTTAAAACCGGCCAAAATCAATTGTTCCAAAACCCACAGTTTTGCATCTGTTGGAATAAACTTTTCTTCGTGCTGGAATCCGTCTCTTACGGTAATGTCTCCAATTCTTACTTTCTTCGGGTACTTCATAAGCAGATTTTTAATTTAAACTTATTTTAGATAGACTATGATTACAGTTGCTAAAATAGAAAAAATATCGAAATAACTAATAGAAAATTAACAAGTTCTACAAAATTTTTGTTCATAATGACAAAGTAAATTTTTTATCCATTTTAGAAATAAGGTCTTAGGAAATAAATTTTTATTATAATTGCAAGTGGATTATCAGGTTCATGATGAAGCATGATCTGATTTTCTTTACCGGCAGATAAAAATAAGTAAAGTATAAATTAAAAATTCTATTATCGTGTTTAAGATAGAATCAAAGATTGATGTTACTTCTGATGAATTCAGAAAGAACAAAGAGGAATACCTGGAGCTATTAAAAAAGTATAAAAAGATCCACCGTAAAATCATCAAAGGAGGCCCCGAAAAAGCAATCAGCAAGCATAAATCACGGGGAAAATTACTGGCTCGTGAAAGGGTTGAAAAACTTATTGATCCCAACACACCTTTCCTTGAACTATCACCTCTTGCCGCTTATGATATTATGGATAATGAACATCCTTCTGCCGGCATTGTAACCGGAATAGGAATAGTTCATGGACGGGAAACCGTTATCATTGCTAATGATGCCACAGTAAAAGGGGGTACTTACATTAAGGAAACCATCAAAAAACATTTGCGTGCACAGGAAATTGCCATGGACAATGAACTACCTTGTGTTTATATGGTTGATTCAGGCGGTGTTTTTCTTCCGGAACAAGCCAATGTATTCCCCGACAGGGATCACTTTGGAAGATTTTTCTATAACCAGGCAGTTCTGTCTTCGATGGGCGTTTCTCAAATCGCCATCGTGATGGGTTCATGCACTGCGGGAGGTGCTTATGTTCCGGCCATGAGTGATGAAACCATCATTGTAAAAAAACAAGGTACCATATTTCTTGGAGGCCCACCGCTTGTTAAAGCTGCAACAGGCGAAGTTGTTACCCCTGAAGAACTTGGTGGTGCAGATGTTCACACTTCTATTTCCGGTGTGGCCGATCATTTTGCGGAAAATGATGTACACGCCATTCAAATTTGCCGTAATATTTTCCAGAATCTTGATAAAAAACACAAACAGATTCTTGACCTTAAACCCATTGAAGAACCTGAATACGATCCGGAAGAACTTTACGGAATTGCTCCGGTTGATCTAAAAAAGCTGATTGACCCTCACGAAATTATAGCACGTATTGTTGATGGAAGTAAGTTCCATGAATTCAAGGAAAGATACGGAAAAACATTGGTAACCGGCTTTGCCCATATCATGGGCTTTCCGGTAGGCATACTCGCCAATAATGGGGTGTTATTCTCCGAATCGGCATTAAAAGGATCCCATTTTATTGAACTTTGTTGTAACCGTAAGGTTCCGTTGGTTTTCCTTCAGAATATTACAGGCTTTATTGTCGGAAAAGAATATGAGCGTGGCGGAATTGCAAAAGACGGTGCCAAGCTGGTTCATGCCGTGGCAAATGCAAACGTGCCGAAGTTTACTATGATATTTGGGGGTTCGTTCGGTGCAGGCAACTATGGTATGGCCGGGCGTGCTTACAGCCCAAGGTTTTTATTCATGTGGCCCAACGCAAAAATATCAGTTATGGGTGGCATGCAAGCTGCCGGTGTGCTTTCAACAGTTAAAGAAGATCAATACAAAGCCAGAGGGCAGGAAATGCCGGCAGAAGAAAAAGAAAAACTGCGCCAAAAGATCATAGCCAAATATGATAATGAAGGCTCGGCATTTTTCAGCACCGCAAGGCTATGGGACGATGGAATCATTGACCCGGTTGACACTCGCAGTGTCCTGGCGCTTGGCATTGCCGCATCATTAAACAAACAATTCAACGAACAAAAGTTTGGTGTATTCAGAATGTAATTATATATCTATGAAAACATACAAAAACATAGAATTTGATCGAAAAGAGGCTGTTGCTACTGCTTGGCTCAACAGGCCTGATAAACGCAACGCTATGAATACAGAAATGATAAGCGAGATCATTGATTGTTTCCATGAGATCAATGATATGGATAATATACGTGTTGTAATCCTAAGGGGTAAAGGAAAATCATTCTGTGCAGGAGCCGACCTCAACTATATGAAAGGCATTGCAGAATTTGGTTATGAAGAAAATTATAACGACAGCCTGAAACTGGCAAAAAGCTTCAATGCTGTGTATACATGCAAAAAACCAACCATTGCCCTGGTTCATGGTGCTGCAATTGGAGGTGCGAATGGATTGCTGGCAGCATGTGATTTTGTATTTGCTGCCGAAGATACCAAATTCGCTTTCGCCGAAGTAAAACTTGGAATTGCACCCGCAACCATCTCCCCTTATGTTGTAAAAAGAATAGGTGAATTTGGTGCCCGTGATCTGATGCTCACTGGCAGAAGGTTTTTAGGTGAGGAAGCAGAAAAGTTCGGTCTTGCCAACAAAGCAGTACCTGAAGATCAGCTCGATGCTGAGGCAGAAAAAGTTATTCAGCAACTGATAAACAGCGGCCCTAATGCGGTTTCAGCATGTAAAGGATTGATATACAATCTATACAACGATTGGAGTTTTGAAGATTCATTAAATAAAACATCAGACCTGATCGCTAAGCTTCGTGCCTCGAATGAGGGACAGGAAGGCATGGCATCATTTCTGGAAAAACGAAAACCAAAATGGTCCCGATAGAAGCTATCGGGACTGGATGCTGAATAGCGGATAAGATTACGCAATCTTTTAATAAGTATTATCCAGGATCAAGTATCTGTTAATTAATGTAAGTTGTAAATAAGAATCATCAATAATGAGCAAAAGGAAAATAAAATTCAGTCTTATCTACCGCGACATGTGGCAGTCTTCTGGAAAGTATCAGCCAAGTGTTGACCAGCTAAAAAAGATAGCCCCCGTTATCATTGATATGGGTTGTTTCTCACGAATAGAAACCAATGGCGGAGCTTTTGAACAAGTTAACCTTTTATATGGCGAAAACCCGAACAAATCCGTCAGGGAGTGGACAAAACCATTCAATGAGGTTGGCATACAAACCCATATGCTTGAAAGAGCCCTGAACGGAATTCGCATGTACCCTGTACCTGCAGATGTCAGAAGGTTAATGTACAAAGTCAAAAAAGCCCAGGGAACAAATATCGCCCGTTCTTTTTGCGGACTTAATGATCCCAGAAACCTTGAGCTTTCGATCAAATATGCTAAGGAAGCGGGAATGATTTCACAGGCAGCCCTTTCAATAACCCATTCAAAAATCCATACAGTTGATTATTACATGGATGTGGTTAACCAGGCTGTGGAATACGGTACGGATGAGATATGCCTGAAAGATATGGCAGGTATCGGACGTCCGGTTGAACTGGGCAAGCTTGTCAAAGCCATCAAAAAGAAACACCCGCATATTGTGGTTCAGTATCACGGGCACTCGGGTCCGGGCTTTTCAGTCGCTTCCATGCTTGAGGTAGCTAAAGCCGGAGTTGATTATGTTGATGTCGCAATGGAACCTTTAAGCTGGGGAATGGTACATCCAGATCTGATCACCATCCGCGAAATGCTGGATGATGCAGGTTTTGAAGTTCCTGAAATCAACATGAATGCATATATGGAAGCCAGGGCTCTCACCCAAAGCTTTATTGACGATTTCCTGGGATACTGGATCAATCCGAAAAACAGGTATATGTCTTCGCTGATGATCCAATCCGGTTTGCCAGGTGGTATGATGGGTAGTCTTATGGCTGATCTGAAAGGTGTTCACCAGGGAATTAATATGTCATTGAAAGCCTCCGGTGAAAAAGAACTCACGGAAGATGAACTGCTTGTTAAGCTCTTTGATGAAGTTGCCTATGTATGGCCTAAACTGGGTTATCCGCCTCTTGTAACACCCTTCAGTCAATATGTTAAAAATGTTGCACTGTTAAATATTGTTCAATTGGCAAAAGGTGAAGAACGGTATAGCATGATGGATGATAATACATGGAACATGATCCTCGGAAAAGCAGGAAAATTACCTGGGCCGCTTGCACCTGAAATTATCAATCTTGCAGAAGAAAAGAAACGGGAATTTTATACCGGAAACCCACAGGATGCTTACCCGGATGAACTGGATAAATATCGTGAAGAAATGAAAAAACAGGGCTGGGAAACCGGACAGGATGATGAAGAACTCTTTGAGTTTGCCATGCATGAAAATCAATACAAAGATTATAAATCGGGACTTGCCAGGAAAAGATTCGAAGAAGAATTGGAAAAACACAGAAATAAGGAAACAGAAAATACAGAATCAAAAACCACAGTGGCCGTGAAAAATGATAAAAAAGCACCCAACAGAAAAACCTATAGCAAAAACAAGGTGGATTATCCTATTGCGATGATCGCTTTTCTGACTTATTCATTAAACAGTCAAATGCTGGAAGAAGAACAACCCAGAGATAAGCACGATGTCTGGACTCGAATTGGTTTTTGGCGCAATTTGATGAAAATTGATGTGACTTATAAAGATCAGGAAATTCCGGTTTATATCAACAAAGCTCAGAAAAAAAATTACGAATTCGAGATTGAAGATAAAAATTATAATGTTGACTTTAAGTATGTTGATCTTGGGGAAATTGATTTTACAGTAGATGATAAAACATTTTATGCAAAATTCAGCAAAGGAAGCGAAGGATTTACCAAAGTCACGATTAACGATGATGAATTTGAAATAAAGAGAAATGATTTGCTGGACTCCGAATTGACTGCCGATACGGGTGAAGACGGAGTGACAGAAGAAGGAGCTAATATAGTTGCACCCATTCCCGGCCGGGTATTTAAGATCAATGTTAAAGAAGACGATAAAGTAAAGAAAGGCGAAGTCATTATGGTGATTGAGGCCATGAAAATGGAAAATAACATTGTCGCCAACAAGGACGAAACAATTAAAAAAATCATGGTGTCCCTGGATGAAATGGTTGATGCGGGTACACCACTTGTGGAGATCGGTTAATCTTTTGGGTTGAATTTTATTTACCCTGTTGAAAATGTCTTCAGGATCAATATATTAGTCAAAGTAAAATAAACTACCCCGCCGCAGAGCAGCGGAGTATTAAATGGAATATTGAAAAACGCCCCAAGGGGCGGGGAATTAACCCTCGTCCGCCTCAGGCGGATTAAAATAAATATCAACCATAAATAATGCAGTTTACTGCTAAAAACTTTAAGCTGCGAATATAAGTTATGAATTTTGAATTAACTGAAGATCAGCAAATGATCCGCGAATCCATAAGAGATTTCGCCGAAAGAGAGATCAAACCAAGAGCGAAAGATTTGGACGAAAAAGCAGAGTTTTCACTTGAACTAACAAAGATGATGGGAGAGCTGGGCCTTTTTGGAATGTACCTGCCTGAACAGTATGGAGGACAGGGAATGGACTATCTTTCCTATATTATTGCCGTTGAGGAAATTGCCCGTATAGATGGTTCACAGGCAGCCACGCTGGCAGCACATAACTCGCTGGGGATTGGCCCGCTATATTATTTTGGCAATGAAGAACAAAAAATGAAATACCTGCCCCAACTTTGCACAGGAGATGCACTTTGGGGATTTGGCCTCACAGAGCCGGATGCAGGCTCCGACTCACGCGGTACAAAAACAAAAGCCTATATTGATGGCGATGAATGGGTAATTAATGGATCAAAAATATTCATTACCAATGGTTCTGCAGACATTTCCATCGGATCAACTGTGCAAAGTGTAACCGGTGACAAAGATGATAAAAAGGAATTCACCTGCCTGATCGTTGATAAAGGAACACCAGGTTTCAAACGTGTTTCCATGCATGGAAAGATGATGTGGAGAGCTTCTGATACAGCCGAGTTATATTTCGATGATTGCCGTGTGCCAAAAGATCATATCCTGGGTGAAATCGGGCAGGGTTCAAAGATTATGCTCAGCACACTTGACAGTGGAAGACTCTCAATTGCTGCAATGGGATTGGGATGTGCCCAGGGGGCTTTCGAGTTGGCCATGGAATATTCAAGCGAAAGAAAACAATTTGGAAAACCCATCAACAAATTCCAGGTTAATGCCTTTAAACTGGCCGATATGGCAACCAAAATCGAACTGGCAAGAAACCTCCTCTATAAAGCTTGCTGGTTGAAAGATAACAATAAACCTTTTGGTAAAGAAGCTGCTATGTCGAAGTTATATTGTTCTGAAATAGCCAAAGAAGTGGCCGATGAAGCTGTTCAACTCCATGGCGGTTACGGCTTAATGAAAGATTATGACGTGGAACGCCTGTACCGCGACCAGCGTTTATTACAAATCGGTGAAGGAACTTCTGAAATACAAAGACTGGTGATATCAAGATATATTGGGTGCTGATATCTATACCTTATACCAAATAAATGGAGTGTTTTTCTTTTAATGGTATTTCTTATGTAACTTTGAAAAAAGTAAAAAAATGGATTTACAAACCTCTAAACTTGAATTAGTAAAAATAATCGTTAATATCAAGAGCCAAAAAACTATTGATAAAATCTTAAAAATTCTTAAATCCGAACATGATGACTTTTGGTTCGATCTGACTGAGCCAGAAAAAGAGGAAATTAAAATGGGAATCAAACAGCTTGATTCAGGCCAGCGAATTCCATTAGATAAATTAAATAAACTATTTCCTAAATTTTAGCTTTTATGGACTATAAAAAACTTTGGAAACCTTCGAAAGAATGGGCAGAAAATTCGCAGATATTTGAATTCATGAATCGTATCAATGAAAAATTTGGTAAGGATTTCAAACATTATTATGACCTGCATCAATGGAGTATTGAAAATATTGATAACTTCTGGGGTGAATTCTGGAATTATACAAATATCATTCATTCTGAATCATTTCAGGAGGTTGTTGATGACAGGAAAAAAATGCCAGGTGCCAAATGGTTTCAGGGAGCAAGGTTAAATTATGCCGAAAACCTGCTTCAAAGAAGGGATGATCAAACAGCCATCATTTTCTGGGGTGAAGACAAGGTTAAACGCTCAATTACTTATCAGGAATTGTATTTTGAGGTGAACAAAGTTGCACATGCCTTACGCCGCATGGGAGTTATAAAAGGCGACCGTGTTGCTGGATTCGTACCGAACATGCCGGAATCTATCATTGCAATGCTGGCAACAGCTTCGATTGGTGCAATCTGGTCATCATCATCCCCTGACTTTGGAATAAAAGGCGTTCTCGACCGTTTTAGCCAAATAAAACCCAAAGTGATCTTTTCGGCAGACGGATATTATTATAAAGGCAAACTCATTGATTCACAGGGAAAATTAAAAGGAATACTTGATCAGTTACCATCGGTTGAAAAAGTTGTATTAATTGAATATGCCGGAAACAGGAATGTAGGTTCCTTTCCCAATGCAGTTGCCTGGGAACAGCTTGAGGAACCGGCTAACGAAGGACTGACTTTTGAGCAGCTTCCGTTCGATCACCCTTTATATATTATGTATTCATCAGGTACCACCGGATTGCCAAAAAGTATTGTTCATTCTGCAGGGGGAACGCTGATACAACATTTGAAGGAATTGCGCCTGCATTGCAACCTGACCCACGATCAAACCATTTTTTATTTCACAACCTGTAGCTGGATGATGTGGAACTGGGTTGTAAGCAGTCTTGCCGTTGGTGCAACTTTGGTTTGTTATGATGGGAATCCTTTCTATCCCGGACCGGATGCCCTGTTAAAAATGGCTGATGAACTGGATATTGATATCTTCGGAACCAGCGCCAAATACATTGCTTCGCTTGAGGCAGCAGGCGTCAGGCCAAAAGAGATATCAGTTTTTCCGAAACTGAAAGTTATCACATCAACCGGTTCTCCCCTGTCTGACGAAAGTTTTGAATATGTTTATCGTGAATGGAAAAAAAATGTCCAGCTTTCTTCAATTGCAGGCGGTACGGATATAGTTAGCTGTTTTGTTTTGGGAAGTCCATTATTGCCGGTTTACAGAGGAGAAATCCAGTGTAAGGGACTGGGAATGGATGTTGACAGCTTTGATGAAAACGGTAATTCAATCACCGAAACCCAGGGTGAACTGGTTTGCAAATCGCCATTTCCATCCATGCCCATATATTTCTGGAACGATCCTGATAATAAAAAATATAAATCAGCCTATTTTGAAGTTTATCCCGGTATATGGCACCACGGTGATTATATAAGGATCAGCGATCATGGCGGAATAACCATGTTTGGCCGTTCGGATGCCACGCTAAATCCGGGAGGTGTCAGGATTGGAACATCGGAAATATACAGCGTGGTAGAAAACATGGATGAGATTGATGATTCCGTTGTAGTTGGTCAGAAATATGAAGATGATGAAAGGGTGATTCTGTTTGTTAAATTGGCTAAAGGAATTGATTTGGATGATGATCTTAAAATAAAAATCGCGAAACAGATCCGCAGCAATTGCAGCCCTCGTCATGTTCCAACTGTAATTCTTGAGACAAAAGATGTGCCTTACACTCTCAACGGGAAAAAGGTTGAAGTAGCTGTTAAAAAAATCATACAGGGGCAGGACGTGAAAAACAAAGATGCTTTGGCGAATCCGGATAGTTTGGAGAATTTCAGGGAAAGAAAGGAATTAATCCTATAAAAAATAGGCTGTCTCAAAAGTTAAAATGTGGTGACAAAAAAGCTAGA
>CAZTAW010000027.1:0-22675 GCA_964611705.1 uncultured Bacteroidales bacterium | reverse complement strand
ACTTCTTGCCGAAAAAAAAGCATATCGTGGCTTGGCGTACAGAAAGGCTGCAGATCTGATCATGAAAGATAAGTATGAACATTCTTTTAAAAGGATTGTATTTGCTGGTTTTAATGCCTTGAGCACCTCCGAAGAAAAGATCATTTCATTGTTGACTGCTTCCGGGCAGGCTGATACTTTATGGAATGCGGATGCTTATTACTTTGAGAGAATTCACCATGGGCAGCCGGTAATGGAGGCAGGTAAGTTTTTGTACAAATATTTTAAAAAGAATTCTTTTAAAAATCCGCTATGGATAGACAATACTTTTAAGGATACACAAAAAGAAGTTGAAATTGTTGGAGTTCCTGATACGCTCGGACAAGTAAAATACGCCGGAAGTATACTAGCTGCTCAGGAAGTGGCCGACAGCGATTTTAATAACACGGCTATCATACTGGCTGATGAGTCTTTACTGGTACCTTTGCTTAACTCAATCCCGGAAAATGTTGGCAGCTTTAATGTTACGATGGGACTTGCCATTCACAATACTCCTCCTTATCAATTATTTGAGTCACTCTTTACCTTAAATGAGAATGCAAGGTCGTTTGCCGAGCTTAGAAAAGATGTTCATATTCGCTATAATCTCCGGGATATCATAAAGATACTTAATCATCCTTATATTGGAGGTTATTCAGAATCTTTATTTGGCATCAATCCCGGAGAGCTGAACAATATCATCAGAACAGAAGTATTATCAGGCAAAGTGTTTTATTCTTTTAAAGATTTGTCCGGAATATTCAGCATAAAAGATGACAAAGGATTTTTTGCTTATCTTTTTCTTCCCTGGAAAGAAAAACCAATCGAAATTATTGACAGATTTTCCGAAATCATAGATCATCTGAAAAAAGTTTTTATTCAAACATCAGTTGATGATGATATTGGTGGTGAATTGGAGATTGAGTATCTGTTTCATTTTGCGCAGGTTATTGAAAAATTGCGTGCATTGCTCAGGCGATTTGACTTTGTTGATTCTATTAGGGCGCTTCACGATTTGTTAACAAGGCTGATAAAAAGCAAGACCATACCTTTTTACGGAGAGCCTCTGCAGGGAATGCAGGTAATGGGAATGCTGGAAACGCGTACGCTTGATTTTGAGAATGTGGTACTTTTATCAGCGAATGAAAATGTATTGCCGGCATCAAAATATGTTCAATCCTTCATACCTTATGATATAAGAGAAAAACATGACCTGCCTACACATAAAGACAGAGATGCTGTTTATGCCTATCATTTTTACAGTTTGATAAGCAGGGCAAAAAGGGTATATATAACTTACGATACGCGTTCGGATGCTTTAAAGGGATCTGATAAAAGCAGGTTTATCAGCCAGATAGAACATGAATTGCGCCGGTACAACCCCGGAATCCGGATCAACGAAAAAATCCTCAATACCGAACTTTCCGGTGTGGTAAAACAACATGCAATCAAAGTTGAAAAAAATGAGCTTGTTATGAAAGCCCTGACAGAGAAGGCCGGTAAAGGCATCTCTGCAAGCAGTTTGGATGTATTAAGAATCTGCAGCTTACGGTTTTACTTCAAAGATATCCTGAAGCTGCCCGAAGCCGAAGAAATTGAAGAACATATTGATGCAGCCATGTTTGGCTCGGTAATTCATAAAGTGCTTGAAAAACTTTATAAACCTTTGGAAAATCAATATATTCGTCCGGATGTTCTGAAAAACAAAAGCAAAACGCTTGAAGCAATGGTTAGTGATGCGTTTCTTGACCATAATCGTTCAACCGATCTGAATCATGGAAAAAACTATTTGATATTGAAGGTAGCATCAACTGTGCTTCAAAAGTTTGTCAGGGCTGAGGTTAGCAATCTTGAAGAATTGCAAAAAGCAAATGCATCAAGAAAAATCATTCATAGCGAAAAGAGATTTCAAAGAAGCATTAAAATCAGCAATGATGATGTCGGAGATATTGATGTGAAAATTCATGGCATCATTGACAGGATAGATGCTGAAAATGAATATATTCGCATAATTGATTACAAAACCGGTTTTATAAACCCGGTTGATCTTAAAATAAAGGAATGGGATCAATTGCTTGGGGATTATAAGTTTAGCAAAGGTTTTCAATTGTTTGTCTATGCATGGCTAACAGAAAATCTTATAAAGGATTATCAAAAAACTTTGCTGGGCATTTTTTCTCTGAGAACACCAGCACAAGGCTTGTATCTATCAGAAATAAAAGGAGATAAAAATGTATCTGAACAAGATCTGCATTCAATAGGTGCAATTATCAAAGAAATGCTTGGTGGGTTGTTCAATATTTCTGCACCGTTCCGGCAAACTGAAAATAAGGAAACCTGCAAATATTGTCCTTACAAGCTAATATGCAACAAATGATAAGCAAATGGTTTTTCAATATTCAAAACAATATATATTTTTGAAGATTAATCTTGAAAGATCATAAAAATGGTTACTTTTATATAAATTTATTACAGCGTACCAAAATCATTTAATATGAAAGAGCAAGATGCCTCAAAATTCAATATCCTGATAGTGGATGACAGAGAAGAGAACCTGATAACCCTTGAGGGTATTATGGAAAGCCCGGAGTTGAATATCATCAAGGCTACATCAGGTAATGAAGCCCTGGGTTTGCTTCTCGAAAATGATATTTCAATGATCCTCATGGACGTTCAAATGCCGGAAATGGATGGGTTCGAAACCGCTGAGATCATGCGGCAGAATGAAAAATACAAACACATCCCGATTATTTTCGTCACCGCCATCAGCAAACAAAGAGAACATGTTTTCAGGGGATACAAAGCCGGCGCCGTTGATTATCTTTACAAGCCACTTGATCTAGAAATTCTTCAAAGCAAGATACAGGCCTATATTGAGTTTTTTAAGCAAAAGTATACCCTTGAGCAAACAACCAAAAAACTTGAGAATACAGTCAGGGAGTTGCATGATGCCAAAGCGATTGCTGAAGAAGCCACCGTTGCAAAAAGTTCTTTCCTGGCCAATATGAGTCATGAAATACGCACACCGCTGAATGGCATTATCGGTATGGCTGATCTGGCGCTTATGGACGAGGAACTATCAGACCTGCAAAGGGAACGTATTATTGACATCAAACAATCAGGTGAATCCTTACTTGATATTATAAATGAAATTCTGGATATATCAAAAATTGAAGCCGATAAGCTTGAATTGGAATCTATCGAATTCAGTATAAGAGATGTACTTGAAAAAGTTACCCGTTTACTTTCCGTGAAAATATTCCAGGAAAAGCTTGAATTTATTTGTTCTATAGATCCTGATCTGCCGGATATCCTGATCGGAGATCCGGTGAGAATAAGACAAATACTGATTAACCTGATGAGTAATGCCATTAAATTTACCGATGAGGGTATTGTGGGTGTTTATGTTAAATTGATTGATAAAACAGAAGCCTCCGCAAAGATTGAATTTTCAGTTGTTGACACCGGTATTGGCATTGCAAAAGAAGACCAGAAGAATCTTTTCAAATCATACAGTCAGGTGGATAAATCAACTACACGTACACATGGTGGTACAGGTCTGGGTTTGAACATTTCCAAAAAGCTTGTGGAAATGATGGGAGGTGAAATCGGTGTGGAAAGCAAACAGGGCGAAGGCAGTCGTTTTTGGTTCGTTATTGATTTTGAGCTTGGCAAACAAACCGAAGATACCTTAAAACTCGAACTTGAAAAATCGAAAAAAGACATCAATATACTTGTGGTAGATGATAATCAGGAAAGCATTAATGTTATTCAACGCTATCTTGATTATTGGAACATCAACTCCAAATCTGCTATCTCCTGCGACGAGGGCATGACAAAGCTTAAATCCTTTATAGATAATAAGGACAAAGTTGATTTGGTTATCGTTGATTACTATATGCCCAACATGAAGGGCACAGAAATGTTGAAAAAGATGGAGGGAGAAATTCCTGATGCATATTTTCCGGAGCTAGTTTTCCTAACAACACCACAATATGTGCATGCCGATAAAAAAGAAAAAATGCCGGTAATTGAAAATGCACTTTCCAAGCCGGTGCACCAGCGGGAGCTATATTCTCTGCTGATGCATATTTTGTCGAAGAAAGAAGGTGGTGAATCTCAAAAGAAAAAAGCATCCGTTGAAAAGGTCCCCAAATCCGGTAAGGAAGAAACCATCAATATTCTTGTAGCTGAAGATCAAATTATCAATCGGAAAATTGTAAACCAGCTTCTCGAGAAAAAAGGCTGGCATGTTGATCTGGCAGAAAATGGCAAACAGGCTTTTGACAAGACAAAAGAGAAAAAATTTGATGTTATTCTGATGGATGTGCAAATGCCTGAAATGGATGGATTTGATGCAACACGGCTGATCAGAAAATCGGAAAAAGAAAAAGAAATTCATACACCTATCATTGCCATGACAGCCCATGCAATGAAAGGTGATAAGGAAAAATGCCTTGCGGTAGGTATGGATTATTATATTTCCAAACCGGTGAACCCGGCTGAACTTTATAAAACCATTGAAAAGTATATTGAAAAATCAGAATAGATTTTAATATCCTGATAATTCTTTTGTTAAACTTATCTGCTTGATATGAAGACGGATCGTGATAATAATGAAAATCAAACCAGTTTTGACAGGTTCAGGCATTGGCTGAAAGCCAAACTTTATATAGGTGTCGGAAAATCACTATTGATATGGTTCTTACTCATTTCGGTAATACCATTGTTTTTGATAAGTGTAATTAATTATTATTTCGCTTATGCCGGATTAAATGTTGTTGCCGAAAAATCATTGGTTACAACCTCCCAACTCCGGGTTGAATACCTTGAGAATTATTTTAATGATATTATTAACAATCTTGAGACACAATCAAGCCTCGAATCGAACATCAGTTTTTTTGATCTCCTGGAGAATACATACCGGGAATCTGGAATGAACAGCGAGAATTTTACACATTCTGACAGATGGGATGAGCTAACAGCAGAAAAACGCCATTCCCTTGTTAATATATTTAATATCAATGATTACTACAATCTTTACTTTGTCAATACCAGGGGTGATATTCTTTTCTCATTGAGAATGCAGGATGATATTGGAAAGAACCTTTTCAGGGGTGAGTATTCCACTTCTGCGTTTGCTAAAATGTGTAAAACAGCACTCGAAAGTGGTGAAAAGCGTTTTTCGGATATTGAAAAATGGAAACCCTCCGGAGATATGCTATCCGGTTTTTTCGGACAACCGATGAGGAATAAGGATGGAGAAGTAATTGGTGTTATTGCTATCCAGATCAACACTGCGGGCATTAATAATATTATTATGGATGATGTTGGTGTAGGAGAAACAGGTGAAGCTTTTATTATTGGTCCGGATCTGATTATGCGTTCGGCCACCCGATTTGAGGATGAATCCATTATTTTGAATCGCCCTGTTAAAACTGACAAAACACTTGAATGGCAGAGGTTTATCAGAAATATTAAAGAAGACCAATACCTGAAACAGGAAAGGCTGGATAAGGAGATAATTACTATTTATGCAAACTACAAGGGAGAGTATGTTTTGGGTATCTATCGTCATCTCGATTTTCTGGAAGACCTTGGTGTACATTGGGCCCTTGTTGAGGAGATTGAGCAATCGGAAGCATACGGATATGCTCAGCAATTGTCGGATATAGCCAAAATTTCATTTATTGTTACCATCATTATTGTATTTTTTATTTCTGTTTTGGTAACGAAAAAGATTGTAACCCCAATCAAGGTTATATCTGCCTGGGCAAAGCAGGTTGCCATAGGTGAACTGGTGAAAAGGGAGGTGAAAGCCCCAGAAAATGAAGTCGGTGAGATGGTGGATACCTTTAATTCACTGGTCAACTCCTTACATTCTTATGCAGAGGTTAGCGAATCGGCTGCATTGGGTGATTATTCCAAATCCGTTATTATCAGGAGTGAAAAAGATTTGCTGGGTAAGTCAATGAACCAGATGGTTGAAAGTTTTAAGAAGGTTGTTGAGCAAGCTAACCGTATTGCGAAAGGAAACTACTCTACCAATATTGTACCACGAAGTGAAAAAGATACGCTTGGTATTGCTCTTTATGAGATGACAAACACCCTGCGTGTGACTTCCAGGGAAATGCAGGAGCAGGATTGGTTAAAGACCGGATGGAGCCGGCTTGAAAGTAAGCTAAGCGGGTTAAAAGACCTGAAAATTCTTACCAAAGAAGTAATCTCATTCATTGTTACATACCTGGATGCAAATCTTGGTTTGCTTTATATTTATGAAAATAATAAGCTGAAATTAGCAGCTACTCATGCCTTCAAAGATATAAAGAACCTTTACGATGAATTTGAGATGGGACAGGGAATTATCGGTCAGGTGGCTCAGGAGAGAAAGAGGGAAGAACTGAGCTTTACCAGTAAAGACCTTCCGAAACTTAATTTTGGTGTGGATGAAAAGAAGCCATTTTATTTTGTTGCCTGTCCTTTTGTTTTTGAAAATGAATTAAAAGGCGTGATATTACTGGGATCATTTAAGAAATATACTGAACTTCAGTACAGGTTCCTCCATAAAGGATTGGATAACATAGCTATTGCAGTTAATACGGTTCAGTCACATGGAAATGTTGAACGGTTATTGCTACAAACACAGGAACAGGCAAAAGAATTGCAGGTTCAACAGGAAGAACTGAGACAGGCAAATGAGGAGCTGGAAGAACAAACCAAAGCGCTTAAACTTTCAGAAGAAAACCTGAAAAACCAGCAGGAAGAGCTGAGGGTTATCAATGAGGAACTTGAGGAAAGAACCAATGACCTGGAGATTGAAAGGGATAATATTCGTAAAGCCAATGAAGAGCTTAAAAAAGCACAGGCAGAAGTTCAAAAGAAAGCACGTGATCTTGAACAGGCCAGCCGGTATAAATCGGAGTTTCTTGCAAATATGTCGCATGAGCTGAGAACACCGCTTAACAGCATTCTTGTTCTTTCTCAATTGTTGAAAGAAAATCGTAAAGAACATCTTGATAAAAAGGAGGTTGAGTTTGCAAAAACCATCAATTCTTCCGGTTCGGATTTGTTAAACCTGATCAACGAGATTCTTGACCTGTCAAAAGTTGAATCCGGCAAGATTGATCTGTTGCTTGAAGATGTTTATTTCAGTGAAATTGAATCTTATGTGTTAAATGCTTTCAAACCCCTAACTGATGAAAAAAAACTTGATCTGATCATTAAGGCTGAGAAGAGATTGCCCGAAAAAATCCATACTGATAATCAACGTTTGATGCAGGTTTTAAAAAATCTGGTCTCGAATGCGGTTAAGTTCACAAAACAAGGTAATGTTACTTTGGATATTCATCGTCCGAATAAGGATCAGGTGGCTCCCAATATTAATCTTACACAAAGCAATGCTGTTGCTTTTACTGTAAGCGATACGGGCATTGGTATACCAAAGGAAAAGCTGAAGCTCATTTTTGAAGCGTTCCAGCAAGCAGATGGTACAACAAGCAGAAAATACGGAGGCACCGGTTTGGGTCTTACGATTACAAGGAGCTTCTCAGAACTTCTACGGGGAGCTATTTTTGTTGAAAGTGAAGAAAATAAAGGTTCAAAATTTACTTTGGTAATTCCGGAAAGTATTGATGAGCAGGAGAAGGTCAAAACTACTGATCCTAAAGCGGAAGAGAAAAATGATGAGCCGGTTGCTCAAATGAAGTCCCGGAAACGCCCGGTAAAAAAAGTTAAAGATAAATATGCAGATGTACATGATGATAAGGATGATATCGAAGAGGGGGATAATGTCATTCTAATAATAGAGGATGATCTCAGTTTTAGTAATTTACTCTACGATCTGTCGCATGAGAAAGGTTTCAAAGCCCTGATAACACTTGACGGTGAAACAGGTTTGCATTATGCTGACTTCTATAAGCCGGATGCGATACTACTGGATATTGGTTTACCGGGTATTGATGGGTACGGAGTTATGAAAAGACTTAAGGAAAATGCGAATACCAGGCATATACCGGTTCATATTATTTCGGCTTCCGATAAATCAATTGATGCTATGAAAATGGGTGCTATCGGATATTTAACCAAACCCGTGAGTAATGAAAAACTGGAAGAGGTTTTTAAAAAGATCGAGAACCTGATTGCCAGACCCATCAAAAAAGCATTGGTTGTTGAGGATGATTCCATCATGAGAAAAAGTATTGTAAATCTGCTTAACGAAGGGAATGTAGAGATCAGGGCAGTTGACTCGGGAGAAAAGGCTTTTTCGTTATTACAAAAAGAGAAATTTGAATGCATGATACTGGATCTGGGACTTGATGAATTATCCGGCTTTGAATTACTTGAAAAGATCAGAAGGGAGAAAAAAATAACAGATATACCGGTTATCATCTACACCGGACAGGAACTTTCGAAAGAAGAAGATGAAAAACTGCAGAAATATGCTGATTCAATTATACTGAAAGGCGCACGTTCGTTTGAAAGATTGTTGTCGGAGGCTACATTGTTTCTGCATCAGGTACAATCGGAGATGCCTGCCGACAAGCAAAAAATGTTGCAGGATATTCAATCCAAAGAGGATGTGCTGAGCGGTAAGAAAATCTTGATCGTTGACGATGACATGCGAAATGTTTTTGCCCTTTCAAGCGTACTAGAAACAAACGGGATGAAAGTTGTTATTGGAAAAAACGGACGTGATGGACTTGAAAAGCTGAAAAAAAATCCCGATACCAGCCTCGTGCTGATGGATATTATGATGCCTATAATGGATGGTTATGAAGCTATGATGGAGATCAGAAAACAAAAAAAATATGAAAAGCTTCCCATTATTGCGCTAACAGCAAAAGCCATGAAGGAAGACAGGGCCAGGTGTATTGCTGCAGGAGCCAATGATTACCTGGCTAAGCCTTTTAATACCGATAAGTTGATTTCTTTACTGCGGGTTTGGTTGTATGGTAAGAAATAATATGTTTAAAGAGAACTAAAGCAAATGCAAGATAAAGAGCTGGATACAAAGTCAGAGCAATTGAATGAAATCATTAATCTGGAGATCAATTTATTACTGGAGGCAATATTTCAGCGCTATGGTTATGATTTCAGGAATTATGGAAAAGCACATATCAAAAGACGTATTCTTCACAGGATTGCAACCTCTGGATTGAAAAATATTTCGGAGATGCAACATAAGGTTTTGTATGATGAGAAATTTCTTAAAACAGTATTGGAAGATTTATCCATCACAGTTACCGAAATGTTCCGTGATCCCAGTTTTTATCAAAAAGTTAGAACAGAAATATTTCCGATTCTTAAAACATATCCCTTTTTCAAGATATGGCATGCCGGATGTGCTACCGGTCAGGAGGTATATTCGATGGTTATTATGCTCAAAGAGGAAGGTTTACTTGACCGGGCTCAGATTTATGCTACCGATTTTAATCAACTTGCGTTGAAAAAAGCAAGAGAAGGCATTTATCCTATTGAAAAGATAAAAGAATATACTTATAATTACCAGAAAGCAGGTGGTAAAAATGCTTTCTCTGATTATTATACGGCTAAATACGAGTCGGTTATTCTTGATAAATCTTTACGCAAAAACATTGTTTTTGCGGAACATAATCTGGTAACGGATGGTGTTTTTGCCGAGATGAACATGGTTATTTGTCGTAATGTGCTTATTTATTTTAACAAGAATCTTCAGGACAGGGTTTTAGACTTGTTCGAAGATTGTCTTATTCCCGGCGGTTATCTCTGTCTTGGCTCTAAGGAAACCCTGCGCTTTTCGGGCGCTTTTAAGCATTTTCAGGTAATAAATGACAAGGAAAAGATTTATAAAAAGAATTTTTACGTAAGATAAAATGAACAAGCCGGAGTATAAAGCAATTGTCATAGGAGCTTCAGCAGGCGGCCTTGAAGCTTTAAGGGCCATATTGACGTCGCTCAATGAAGAATTCTCTATTCCGATACTTATTGTTCAGCATATAAGTGCACATTCGGATAATTATATAACCATACATTTTGATAGCTTGTGTAATCTGCGCGTAAAAGAAGCAGATGAAAAGGAAAAAATTGAAAGCGGCACGGTCTACTTTGCACCACCTAATTTCCATATGATGATAGAAGATGATCTGACCATTTCATTTTCGGTGGATGAGAAAGTAAATTATGCACGACCTTCGGTTGATGTTTTGTTTGAAACGGCAGCATTTACTTACGGCACACATTTGATAGCTATTGTTTTAACCGGGGCAAACCACGATGGTGCTTCGGGCTTAAAGAAAATAAAGGAGTTTGGAGGTTTGACCATTGTGCAAGATCCTGCTACTGCCGAATCGTCTGCAATGCCACTTGCGGCAATTGAAAAAGCCAGCCCAAACCATGTGTTTTCGTTAGCTGAAATTGCAGATTTTTTAAATAAGAAAGATAAAGAACAGAAAGAAAAAATCAGATGACTAATCAGGAGATTTTCATATCTTTGAGCAAATCGTTACACATAATATGCCAATAGCCCAGGTTAATAATATCAATATTTATTATGAGATTCACGGGGAAGGTGAGCCCTTGATTTTACTTGCTGGTTTAGGATCCGATAGCCAAAGCTGGCAATTTGTTATCAATAACATTTCCCAGCATTTTCAAACCATCATTCTGGATAACAGAGGCGTTGGAAGAAGCGACAGCCCTGCACCTCCTTATTCCATTAAGAATATGGCAAAGGATACCATTGCCCTTATGGATCATCTGAAAATTGACAGAGCTCATATTCTTGGACATTCGATGGGTGGATATATAGCACAGGAAATGGCAATTCATTACCCCGATCGTATACTGAAGCTTATTCTCGAAAGCACTGCCCCGTTTTCATCGGTTCGTAATAATAAGCTTTTCGATAATCTCTACCGTGCCTGGAAAACAGGTATTGATATGGAATTGTGGATGAACCAATTCATTTTTTGGATTTTTACGCCCAAAACAATTCAAAACGAAAAATTTATAAAATCATATATCAGTTATATGCTTGATTATCCCTATCCGCAGTCTATTGAGGGATTTCAAGGGCAAATCCAGGCCATAGCGGAATTCAATGCATCGGACTGCCTTCATAAAATACAATCCGAAACACTGATCATGATCGGTGAGGAAGATATTTTAATCCGTCCCAAAGAAGCAGACATGCTATACCAGGGAATCTCCAGGGCTTCCTATCCAACATACATCGAAAAAGCGGCCCATAATATTCACAGTGAAACTTCCAAGAGTTTTACCAATTCCGTACTTGGCTTTCTTTATAAGTATGTAAGATAAACTAAGGATCCATCAATACTTCATTCTCCCATCTCTTTCTCATCAAAAACAATAGCCTCATAGGTATATACTTCTGCATCTTTCCATCCGTCCCAGCCGATACGGGCTTTGTCCCTGGCACAATGGCCCAGGAATTCCTCAAGCGTCCAGCTTGTTTGTTCAGCCACTTGCGGCAAAAATGTTCCTGAGGCATAACCTTTTTTAATATAAATGCCATGCTTACCCATTTCAATTTCATCTATGGATTCAATTTTTTTCAGGGGTGTAAGTACGGATATCTCAATATCAATATCGTTTAATTCGGACTTGCCAACCGGTGGAAACCGGCTGTCCTGCGTTGAGGACGCAATGGCCATTTCCCGAACAACTTCATAGAGGGGTTCGTTGGGTGTGAATCTTCCAATGCAACCGCGCAATTGTCCGTCTATATGCAATGTTACAAAAACTCCGCATTTTGTAAACAGTTCATCCGAAAATCCACCGGTATCAATCTTAGGTCTTTTTTTCTTTTTAATATATGTATCAAGTGTTATGCGTGCAATATGCAACAGGTCTTTCTTATCTTTATTTGTTAGTTCAAATTCATTATTCTCTTTTTTTTTATGTTGATCCGTTATCACTATGGAATAATATCCCACCACGCTGTTCTTATCTCCAAAAGGCTGATCACCCGAGTTCATATATTGTACTTTGTGGTATTTGTAATGGTTATTATCTTCTGTTAGGTGCAATAGGGTAATGACTGAACTCCATCCGCATAGACTGGTTGCAAGGTCGGGGATGTTTTTGTTTTTGTTTTCTGCCAGGGCTGTTTGAAGCTTACTAACCGAGTTACTAATAATTGCGTTTGCAGTTTGCTCATCAACTTTTGCAGCATCTTCATAAGGTGGATAATGAGAAAAGTCAGTGCTGATAACAAACAGGTTATTCTTGTTGAAATAAGGTTTTAGTGCTTCAGCAACTTTCCTGCAATCTTCTGTGTTTTGTGTTGTCATAAGTATAGGAACGATCCTGAATTCATTTTCCAAGTGATATTGAAGCAATGGCAATTGAATTTCAAGACTGTGTTCCTGTGCATGTGCATCATTATAAAAGTTAAATATACTGTGGTCGTTAACCAGTTTTTCGGCAAGTTGTCTGTTGACCTTAACTTTCCCCAAAGGACTAATGTAATCACCTTTATAATAAATTGAAGCACCCTTATGTGCAACCCTGTGGCTGGAGGCAATTACAAAAATATTGTCAAATTTACTTTCTTTATCTATCTGATTAATACCTGAAGCAGCTACTTCGCCGGAATAAGCATATCCGGCATGAGGAGCAATAACAGCATTGATGTTATCGAATTTTTTTCCAACGGCTTTATTAAACAGCATGTCAAGTTCCGCTTGAAGCTGTTTTGGGTCATCGGTAAAAAATTTTCCTGCAGCAAAAGGTTGACGGTCAATTGACTTGCTGTTTTGTTCATCCTGGGATGAACAGCCATTTGAGAAAAATAAAAGTGTAAACATAACGATTATTGCATTTTTATACGTTCTCATTTTTATCTATTTTCGTGTTGATCATTTTTAAATATAACAAATTTAATAAATTACAAGCAGGATAGAAAAAGATGAGGTAACTTTTATGAAACATTTGTCAGAACAGTCCCGATACAGAATATCTGCCGTTATACTGGGTTTTACAGCCCTGATAACACAAATTGTACTTTTACGGGAATTTTTGGTAGTTACATACGGAAATGAACTTGTAATAGGTATTGTATTGGCAAACTGGATGTTTCTGACAGGGATTGGTGCTTTGATCGGCAGATACATGAAATTAGCTTTTAAAGCTGTTATTTTTTCATGGGGACAGTTTGTTTTGGGATTACTTCCTGTAGTTACATTGTTCTTGATTGATTTGCTGCGATACGATCTCTATGGTTATGGCATGATGGTCAATGTAACGGATGTTTTCTTTGGATCTTTGATTTTGCTATCACCCTTCTGCTTAATTGCCGGGATACTATTTACATTACTAAGCTGGCAATTTGCTGTTTTCAGAAAACAAAATCTTCTAAATGATACCTATGCATTCGAAAGCATGGGCAGTATTGTGGGCGGATTATTGATAAACCTTGTTTTGATCTTTTTTCTTTCTTCGGTACAGATACTTGTTTTTGTGTTTGTTATCAATACTTTTACAATTACATGGATTCATTTAAGTAATCTAAGACGGGTAAACACAGCAGTCTTTATTTTTCTTGCTATGGTCTTTACAGGATTTATTCTTTTTTTTAATATTGATAAGCGTATTGTTAGCTTTCTCTACCCTGATCAGGAAGTTTTAAAAACGGAAAGTTCTCCATACGGGCAACTGGTTATTACACAAATAAACGAACAAACCAATTATTTTGAAAACGGTATTTTAAAATTTAATACACAGGATGTTGTGGAGCCTGAAGAAACCGTACATTATTGTCTTTCTCAAAATCCACATGCTGAAAGTGTTCTGGTAATATCAGGAAATATGAGCAAAACAATCAGCGAGTTACTGAAGTATCCGTCACTGAATGAAATCATTTACCTTGAAATGAATCCTTATTTTATTCCTTTTGCCAGGGAGTACCTTGAAGATTTTGATTCCCTGCAATATATTGAAAAGGTAAATTTAATTTTTAAGGATCCCCGGATATTTCTATCACGAACTGATAGAAAATTTGATGCTGTTATACTAAATATTCCTGATCCTTCAACGGCGCATATCAACCGATATTACACTGAGGAGTTTTTTCGAGAAGTTGAAGATCGCCTGAACGCAAATGGCGTTTTTATACTATCACTATCTTCCTCGGGTAATTATATGAGTGAAGAAGCTTTGCTTGTACACGAAAGTGTTTTTAAAACATTACAGCATGTTTACAATGATGTTTTGATCATTCCGGGTTCGGAAACATATTACCTGGTATCGGATAAAAGCATGCACCTGAGTGGTTTAAGTAATATAGAGTATTTGAATATTGAAACGCAATACGTAAATGAGTTTTACCTGGATACAAACCTTTTAAAGATGAAGGCACAAATGATCCTTGAGTCTTTCAGGGGAGAAAGTGAGTATATCAATAAAGATTATAAACCTGTTACCTATTTCCTGAAAATAAATCACTGGCTTAAGTATTTTAATATTGACAACAGGATTCTGATATGGGGAATGGTGATATTCTTCCTTATCGTGATCATGTTTTTGTCGGTTGTCAATTTTGGTGTATTTACAGGAGGATACACGGCCGCTTCGGCCGAATTTCTTTTGATCATTTCCTTTCAGATCATATATGGATATGTTTTTCAGTTGATCGGATTGATCGTAACTGTTTTTATGGCGGGGCTTGCTGTGGGCTCTCTATTGCTTGTAAGAAAGCTTAAGCGCTTTTCTTTAAGGGGATTTGCAATTGTACAGGGATTATTGGCTCTTTATGCAATTTTATTACCCCTGATTATGTTAGTACTAAAAGATATGGCAGTATCAAAAACACCGGTATACATCATTTTTTTCACTTTTACACTGATCGGTGGGATCGTAATCGGATTGCAATATGCTTATGCTACCCGTATTCAATCACTGGAGATGAAAAAGGTTGCAGCCAAAACATATAGTGCCGATCTTTTTGGATCATCTGCGGGGGCTCTGTTAACATCTGTTGCCCTGCTGCCATTATTAGGGCTGATCAAGCTGGGGTACCTACTGGTGGGTTTGAACCTGATTGCAATCATTCGTATCATTATCAAGTATAAGAAAATCAAACTATAGAAACAGAGGGTTATATGGAGAAGAAGAATTCAAAAACAATATCAAAAAGAGATTTTATTAAAAAGGGATTAATGGGTTCTTGCGGACTTGCAATGGGACTTGCATGGAGTAGGGGGCTGGCCTATACGGTTGGTAGTAAAACACAATCTCCTGCAACCATGCCTGATGATAAACTATGGAAATGGCACAAGGAAGCCGCCCATTATATAGCAACGCCTCGTGGTATTAAATGCCAGTTGTGTCCACAGGCATGTGTGTTGAAGGATGGTGAAACAGGCGATTGCAAAACCAATGTCTGTGTTGGTGATAAACTCTACTCCATTACCTATGGAAATCCCTGCGCAGTGCATGTTGATCCGATAGAAAAAAAACCTTTGTATCATTTCCTGCCCTCCTCACTGGCTTTTTCAGTTGCAACAGCTGGTTGTAACCTGGCTTGCCTGAATTGTCAGAACTGGGAGATTTCCCAGTCATCACCCAAAGATACCAGAAACTACGATCTGATGCCTTCCAAAACCGTAGAGAAAGCAGAAGAGTTTGGTTGTGAATCCATAGCATATACCTATTCCGATCCGGTCGCTTTTTATGAATACACATTTGATACAGCCAAAATTGCCAGGCAGAAAGGTATAAAAAACTGCATAGTTTCTGCGGGCTATATCAAACAAAAACCCTTAAAAGAATGGTGTCGTTATATTGATGCTGCTAATATTGATCTGAAATCATTCAGCAATGAAGTTTATGAAATGCTTAATGCAGGAACCCTGGAGCCTGTTCTGAATACTTTAAAAATTTTAAAAAATGAAGGCGTATGGCTTGAAATTACAAATTTGATTGTGCCCACCTGGACAGACGATATGGATATGATCAAAAAGATGTGTGATTGGCTGTATGATAATGGTTTCGAAGATAATCCTCTACATTTCAGTAAGTTTCATCCTATGTACAAACTAACGAATATTCCCGGAACACCGCTTTCAACCTTAAATAAAGCCAGGGAAAAAGCACTGGATGCAGGATTGAAGTATGTATACATTGGCAATGCACCGGGATCAGGGGGTGAAGAAACCATTTGTCCGGCTTGCAAACAAATTGTGATTCAGCGTACTGGTTATAAAATAACCCGCAACAAGGTAGAAAATGGTAAATGCGCATTTTGCGGTGAAAAGATTGCCGGTGTATGGTAATCCGAAATCATTTATCGCTTTTTTGTTGTTTTTTCAGATTGCGTCTTTCTTGCCGTTGTTGTTTGTTGTTGAGGCCAAGTGTTGATTCCATACCACTAAGCAAACCTTTCCAGACAAAATTAAAGATTGATTTCTGCGGGTCTCTTTTTGCGTAAACGGCTCCGATACGGGTTTTTCTTAGAAATCTCGGATTGTTCGATCGCAGGAATATCTCATTGGTAAGAAAAGTTAATATCCCGTCACCAATACCGCCTCTTTTCCCTGTTTTCATGTTGATTAGTTGTATTTTTAGTTTTCTGAAAGGAAACTTAATATACCCCATGACGTAATCCCTGTTTCCGTTCAATGCGGCGTATTCAAATTCGCCTTTCCCTTTTTTAATTGCAACGCCAAACAAGTTTATGGTCATGGAGTTGAAGTTCGACAGGTCCATTCTTCTGATGTACCCGTTAAAGGCAAAAGTATCATGTTTAGAAACCAATGGCATTCGTAATTCTGCATGTGTTTCTCCTTTTCCCATCAGGAAAAAGTCAGCCCTGGCAAAAATGGTGGGATTTAATATGGTATCATTATTAAGATAGAATATGCTGCCATCAAAACTGCTCATATATATTTCACCATCACCGTATTTTTTCTTAAGGCGTTCTCCATAGGTTATGTGTCCGTTCATAAAATTGATTGTGTCTATTTTCAGCGCAACAGGAATGTCTTTGAGAATTTCCTGCGGCATTTTTCTCTTTTGCCATTCAGGGAAAGCAACACTTTTGTCGCGGTATGCATCAATTATAAAATCATTCAGGAGAAGTTTGCGTGCATCAAACTTACCATGGGTTAACATTTCTCTGAAGTTAATCCCTGATAATGCCACACTGTCAATTTCTATATCCATGCGGTCCGTTTGATAGCCCATTTTTACACCAAACTCATGCTTGGGATACCTTGGTGTCAATCTGAAATTGGTTAAATAAAGATGACGGTCTGCTGTTGACAAATTGATATTTTCTGCTTGTATGCAATACATGCTATCGCGGGAATAAAATTTGTACTCTCCTGTTGACAATGAGATATTATCAGAAAACAATATTCTGTCCGGCAGATGAACGGAAGAAGTATCAATCAGAAGATTGTTGATATTACCGGAAAGCGAACGTATAGCATATGTTTTTGTGGTATCAGGATAAAACTGAACCAGGTCAAGGTTGATGTTTTGCATATTCAGGTTGAGAATATTCAATACAGGCAGAAAGTCAGGAAGATCAATGCTTGATATTTCTGTTCTTGGTATTTCTTCTTTGTTAGGTTTTTTGAGATCATAAAGTGTGTAAGCCGAATGTTCTATTATGATTTCGCCGATCCTTAGTCCCTTGCCCGTAAATAAATCCCGGTAATCAATCGTATTGAATTTGACCTTGGGACAGTTGACTGATAATGTGTTATTTATGTTCTTATTCTGCAGGCTTTGTCTGACCTCATTCTTGATGGGTTGAATACTTATACCATTTAAAACAGCATTTGAGCTGTCAATGTTAAATGATAAGTCATTGATTTTGAATTGCAGGTCTTTTTTCTTGTCAAAACCATTTATGTTTTTTAATGAAAAGCAAATTTCATTTGTTGGGAGGGTATCTCTAAAAATTTGAAAAGTAAATGTAGAATCCGTAAATATATTTTTGAGTTTAAAGTCCAAATATGTTTCTATAAAAAATGTGGAATCCTCATGCAAAAGAAATCTTGCGAAGCCATCCGACAGGTTGATCTTGTTAATGGAGATGTTTTCTAAAAGTCCTGGATGAGTGATTGTAACGGGTTTATTTGACCCGTGTATTTTTATAGGTTCTGTTTCTTTTTGATAAAATGAAAGATCGGGGGCAAGCAGCTCAATTTTATCGATGTTTAAAGTATTGTTATTATGAAGACTGGCAAAATCAACACCGTTCAATGACAGGTGGGGAAGATCAAGATAAAAGCTTGCATTGTTTTTATCTTGATTAACAGGCTTGATCTTGAGTCCGGTGAAATTAATTTGTTTGTATTTTGTTGAAAGGCTGATATCTTTTACAATCAATTGATGATTACGCTCAGGGATATCCATATCAAAATCCCTGATATTCAACTCAATATCATCACTGAACAAAAGCTTATTGTTTTGCCTTCCTGCCACAAAGTTGAAATTATAGAGATCAAGATCAACGTCTTTTAATCTTCCGGGTTTGTTTTCATACAACACATTGATTTCCATATTCTCAAGTGAAACATGTTCAAAAAACAATTCTTTGAGTAAGCTTGCCGTATCTGCTTTACTGTGTTTTGGTGAGCTATATTTAGCAGAACTACCCATTTTTATTACAGGGTTTACAAGACTTAATTTCCCGGCTATAAAGCGTTTATCATAGAAAAACTTAAAAGGATGAAGCTGGTTCAGCCGTAATGCATCAAAGTGTATGGATTCCGGAATATTTTTATGTGCCGAATCTTGGTTAAGCTTTACAAAAGATGCATTGCTTAATTGGAGGGCAGAATCCTGACTGGAGATATACAATTTATCAAAACTGATTTTACGGTTGCTATTATATAATTCTGCGGATAAATTATCTTGCCTGATCTCATAACTTTTTAACTGTAAAGGTTTACTGTGATTTGTTTTATTAAAATGCAGATCAGCAAGCGTTAAATGGGTGTTAACACCTTTATAAATTGATGTTTTATGACTGGTTGAATCAAATAATTGAATTGCGTAGTCAAGTTCTTCAATCAGGAAACTATTGACTCTCAAATCAAAATTTAAATTTGCATGGATTGAATTTTTGCTGGTACCGTTATTGTTCCCGGTACGTAAGATTATAGCCGGACGTTTGATAATTAAAGAGTCAATCAGGAATACTTCTTCATGCAGTAATTTGTCAAAATCAAGATTTGTGATCGTAATTTCCGGGAAAAGCCCATCCAGGCTTTGATTGCATGTGTATTCTGGTTTTACGGCAACCAAATTGATTTGAATAAACGAAGGCTCTGTGGATAAACTGATATTCTTGCATCTAATGCTGTGTGACTGATCATTGCTTAAGATATAAAGATTCTCAACATCCAGGTTCCCTTTATCAGCAAATTCAATATCCTGCCTTTTTGTCAAGCAGTTTGAATCAATTCTGATGCCGGTTAATTGTAAATTGTAATTTCCTGCAATCATTTTATAGACAGTATCATTCCCGGCTAATGATTCTTTAAAGTTCCCGGATTGAATAATCAGGTTCTTAAAATTTATACCTTTTAAAACATTGCGGAACAAATTATAGATTCTTTTCTTATCAATGGTATTAAAGTTGACAGCATGTTCGCTTTTCATTGAATAGCCGGGGTGAATTTCAATCAATGGATGATTGATGACAAGGCTGTCTCCTGTCAAAAAATCATCGAATACAAGGTCGAAAACATCTGTTTCCAATAATTCCACCTTTGGAATATTAATTTTCAAACGTTTGTTTTTCGGGTTTTTGTTTTTCGCATAGATATTTATACCGTTTAGGGTGATCAGTTTTTTCAGAGATGAAATTTCGATGGAATCAATTTCCAGCCCATGTTGCATATCAACTGTTGCGGTAATATGGCTAAAGTTGAATTCAACATCTTTTGAGAAAATAATTCTTTCGTCCTGATTTGTTATTGAATCCGAAATTTCAAAATCTATCAGATAGATTGAAACATCCTGTATACCAGCAGATAGCAAAGTGTCGGATAAATTTTTGTAAAAGTCAAAAATACCGTCTTCCAGAATGATCTCGTTAATGGTAACTTTATTGAGAAACTTCTTTGAGATTTTTTCTATTTCAGTGATAAAGCGGTTATGTGATTTGTGCTTTTTACTTGTGTCTCTGCCGATTTGTTCAAAAACCGGTTGCTTAATAAGTATCTTTTTTATATCGAGGTGATTATCAAAATATAAAGAACGAAAGCCCAGGTTATCAATAACAATTTCTTCTATTTTAAGGTCATACAATGTCTTTTTCTTCTGGTTTCTCTTTTGCAGTTGCTTGTATCTGTTGGTGTCCGGTGTTAACTTAACGTTTATGAGAGAAAGTGTGTTGCTTCCGACATTAAATTCAATATCCTCAAAATCAATGCTGTATACTTTTTTGCTTTCAATATAAACAAAGGATTTTAATGAAGACATAATAAAATCGTCAGTAAAAAAGAATATAGCAATAAAAAGTAGTAAAATCAATGAACCCAGAGTAATGGAAAACCATTTAAGGATTCTTTTCCAGAGAGCTTTTTTTGTTTTTGTTTTTTTTGTTGTTCCCATAAATTATTTGTCCTTTTGGGATTTTAGCCTGATCATAACCGGTAAATGATCGCTGAAACCACCAATGTATTTGGGTCCGATATAAGTTCTGAATGGTTTATATCCCATATATTTTTCATCTTCTACAAGTAAAAAGCCTGGTGCAAATATATTCCCATTTTTATTGATGATCATGATATTATTGTTTCCTTCATAAATTGATTTGGAAACAATAATCTGGTCAAATATATGCCAATTTGCTTTGTATTTCAAGCTGCCGTCAAAATTTAGTTTCTTTGACGACATCATGTTCCATAACATATGTTCATTGTTGAATTCAGGTTTTTGTTCAACAAGTTGTTGAATGCTTTTATTGTGTGGATCATCATTAAAATCGCCCATGATAAGCACGTTTGTGTTTTTGTGAATTAAGAAAAGGGAATCGGTAAGTTGATTTAACACTGATGATACAATCAATCTGCGTTTTTCTGAATTTTGTACTCCTCCGTACCTTGATGGCCAGTGATTTATAAAAACATGAATCATAGTTGTATCAAAAACTACTCCTTTTGCGTACAGGATATCCCGGGTTTTTATTGAAGTATCAAATGGAAAGACGATGCTTACCGGTTTTGATTCAATGGGTTTGAATTTGCTACTTTTATAAAGCATGGCAACATCTATGCCTCTTCTATCAGGTGATTCAAAATGAATGTAATTGTATCCTGCCATGTTAAATGGTGTTTGATCAATCAGAATATCAAGGACTGTTTTGTTTTCAATTTCGGCAAGACCTATAATATCCGGGAAATTCCATTTTCCCGCAGCAGCCAGTGTTTTATAAATATTGTTTGCTTTTTTCCGCACCTTTGAAATATTCCATCTTTTATGACCTTCCGGTGTAAATTCTTCATCTTTGGTTTTCGGATCATTATAAATATCGAAAAAGTTTTCGATATTATAAAATAAAACCAAAAGCTCATTGTCGTTGTCTGTCGCATTATCAAGGTTCTGACAAGTTAATGTTTTGGAAAGACACAAAAAAAGAATTAATATTCTACAGTATATTGATAACATAATTTTTAAATGTTTGTGATATATTTTACCTTTACTTTTTGAAACCATCTTGCAGGCATAGAATATTCTGAAAACTAACTTATTTGAAAATTTACCGGATTATTCATACCTGTTTACGGAGTGTTATGAAAAAAGTTTGTATATTTTTGGCAAGAAAACCAATTTATATGAAAACAAAGGGCGAATGATGTTTATAACTTTTTAATTCTCATAAATTATTGTAAAGTAGTGGATTGTGGTGATATATGTCATTTTTTTCGAATAAAGTTATGAAAATGAGGTTACCTTTTTTGTTAAATCAGAATTAATTAATGAAACGTGAGGGAGTTAAGTGTTGAAGAAATACTTAAAGGCATCCGGGCGCATGATTATAAAGTGCTGATGTATATATACAAATCGTTTTATCAACAGATAAAATATTTTGTAAACACAAACAATGGTACGGATGACGATGCACAGGATGTATATCAGGAAGCGCTGATAGTTATCTACAGGAAGTTGGTGGAAGAGGATCTGGAGATTGAAAATTGTTCTTTTAATACTTATTTGTACTCGGTATGCAAGTTGCTATGGCTCAAGCAGCTTGAGAAGAAACGTCAGAAACAGGACGTATATGTGGAAGAAGATCACGATTTTGTTGATCTGGAAGATGATAATATACTGGATGTTTTTGAAAAGTCGGAAAGATACAAATTGTATCAGAAACACTTTAATGAACTCCAGGAGGATTGCAGAAAAGTTATAGGATTGGCACTGGAAAGGTTGTCATTACGGGACATAGCAGAGATAATGGGGTACAAAAGCGAAAAATACGCTAAAAAGAAAAAATATCAGTGCAAGGAAAAACTTATTGAGAAAATAAAACAGGACCCAAAATATTCAGAGTTAAAATGACAAAACTAAAAACAATCGAGCTAATTGAAAGGTACCTCAACAAAGAATTGAGAGAGGCCGAATTGAACGAGTTCAGGGATTTGCTTGAGAAAAATCCTGAATTGAAGAAAGAAATAGAGCTATATGCAGAAAT
>CAZTAW010000026.1:19105-22730 GCA_964611705.1 uncultured Bacteroidales bacterium | reverse complement strand
AAAATCCAATGGCCAGCGATGGCCGTGCGGGTTCAAGTCCCGCTCCGGGTACATGGAAGCCCTGTAGAAGATATTCTGCAGGGCTTACCATTTATTAACTTTTTATGTAATAAGTTTCCGGAATTGTTGCTCAATTAATTATCTGTTAACCAATACCTTGTATCGTTGTTTTAATTATTCAGGACAGCTACAAGAGGATAAGTTATTACCAAATAATAACTTAATCTTTCCTTTTCGAAATATCCTATGTAATTTTCGACATTTATTAATTTGAAAATCACATCAAATGAAAACAAAAGACATTTCAACTTTCGGTATTACAGTGATATTTTTTGCATTGTTAACAGGATTCTATTCATGTGAAAAGCTTTGCAAGGGATATTGTAATGAATGTGATCCAAATAAAGATGAGGATGATGATCCTAAAACCGGTCTTTTTACTGATCCCAGAGACGGGCAGGTATATAATACCATACAAATTAATAAACAGACCTGGTTTGCTGAAAACTTGAATTATGATACCCAAAATAGCTTCTGCTATGATAATTTGCTCAACAATTGCAATGTTTATGGAAAACTTTACTATTGGTCGGCAGCTATTGAGGTATGCCCTCCGGGTTGGCATTTACCCAGCAAAGATGAATGGTGGGAATTAATCATGTATTTAGGGGATGGTAACAGATTTGATGCCGGTGGTAAAATGAAAGAAGAAGGTACTGCACATTGGTTAGAACCCAACGAAGGCGCCACAAACCAGAGTGGTTTTAGTGCATTACCAGGAGGTTACAGACATACAAATGGTTCTTTCAGGAATATGGGACGGCTTGGTGATTGGTGGACTGCTACAGAAAAATCCACAACAGATACCCAAGCCTGGCATTGGTATCTGGAATATGCAAATGATGATGCACATACAGATGGCACATTAAAAACAGAAGCCCTTTCTGTTAGATGCATTAAGGAATGATTTGGGAATAAATATGGTATTAAAAGAAGATAAACAAAAAAGGCAACCCTGATGGGTTGCCTTTTTAATAAATGTCTGCTTGTTTTTTAAAACTTATCATTCTGCATAGGTTTAATAATCTCAATCAACTCAGGTAAATCCATACCCAGTTCTTTGAGATGTTCAATGGTAGGTACGCCATTTTTAGTCCAGCCTCTGCGTTTGTAAACAGCATCAATCAGCTTTTCGTATTGATTTTCACGGTATTCCCTGATGGCTTTCAGCTTTTCTTCTGTAGATTTACCTTCAGGATAAAATCCGACCATTTCTTTCAATTGCTTGTCATACCTGTCCGCTCTTGATTCATATTCTTCAACAGTAACAGGTCCTGCAGCACGGAATGGCTGGGCATCATGCTTACGTAAACCATATCCTCTTCTGATATTAAAAATACGCTGGAAGTTATATACCCTCTCTGATTGCCTGATCATTTCATGCTTGTCGAAAGGTTTACCTGTAACAGCTTTAAAAATTGTTACATAGTTATCTATATGTTCAGGAACTTTTTCAGGTTCATCCTGCTCTGCATTATCAGCAGGTTCAACATCATTCCAGGGCAACTTACATAATCCCACAAGACCAAACCATGTGCGCGACATGGGGAAGTAATGTAATGCATCAGCCTTGTTTTCAAATGATGGGATCTGATTGTTTACCATATCCATAAAAATTAACCAGGCTTCATCGTGCTGAGGGCCTTTGTTTGTCATGGCAAAGCCTCCCTGCTGTGCAAGCGATTCCTTTGATACATATTCAGAGTATTCAAGCCCTTTGTTTTCCATGGCGATATCTTTGAGAAAAGCTTCATCACCCCATCCTTTTTCAATGAACATTTCTTTCATCTTACGGGTTCCCATACCGGCAATAACACCAAATGCTTCACCTCTTGCCAGTTGATGCAATAACTCCATGGCTGAATCGGCATTGCCAAAGTTCAGATTCAATCCGCCTGTTCTTTCTTCATTTAAAATGCCGTTTTCATAACATTCCATTACAAAAGCAACGATGGTTCCCCAGGAAATTGTACAAATTCCGTATGTGTCGCAATAAAAATTGGCTTCGATAATATAGTCAGGATTAAAAATTCCACAATTGGAACCAAGCCCGCCTGCGTTTTCATACTCAGGCCCGTCAACGATTACTTTTTGTCCTTTGTATGGTCCTGTTCTCAATTCATAATTATCAACTCCTTTGGCACAGCTCATGTTACATCCAATCCAGCATCCGTCAGGAATTCCCTGTGTAAACCTTGATTTCCAAACTTCGCTGTGGATATCATCTGCATCGGGGTGGCTTCCGAATTTATAATTGTGAACGGGAAGCAGGTCATAATCATTCATGATATTGACCAGATGCGCTGTACCTTTGCTTCTCATTTCGGCCTGTGAATCGTCCAGCTCACGGATTTCTTTATTAAAACGCTTTCCGCGTTCCATAATCGCTTTTAAGTCAACGACATTGTTAAGGTTTCCTTTCACACCGGGAATTTTAACAACAAGTGCCTTGATCTTTTTATTCCTGAAAATAGTACCGATTCCTCCACGACCTGCTTGTTTCAGGCGTACCACTTTACGTTTGGAATCATAAAAGCTGAAATTCAGCATTCCAATCAACGAATGCTCGGCAGCAGCACCGGACGATACAACACCGATATTACGCTTGTCTTTTTCATCATCGGCATACATTTCGGTAAGGTTTTCCGCCAGCTCGTGACTGTCAACAATACCATCATAATCAACTTCGTTGATCTCAACTTTGTGGTTGATGCCATCAATAAATACAACCGTATCTTTTTCGGCTTTACCTTGTAATTCAAGAGCGTCAAAACCGGCAAATTTCAGGAAGGGGCCAAAAAACCCGCCAACGTTACTGTCAATGGGGATATCGGTAAGTGGCGAAATAGAAACACAAATAGATTTACCTGTTCCGGAATATTGTGTGATACCGCCGATGGGCCCGGAAGAAATGTTGATCTCATTAATGGGATCATCCCAGCGTGTGTCAGGTTTTGTAGCATCCCATAATAACTTAAGTCCGTAACCACGTCCCCCGATGAATTTCTCTTTCATAGTGGAGGGTACGTCCTTTTCCTTTATTTCAGGTGTTCCTATATTTACATATAATATTTTATCTGTATAGCCTTTGTCGAGTGGCTTCCAGTTATAACTCCATTCTTTAAGAAGTTTATGTGTTTTTTTCATTTCTTCTGATGTCATATCATGTCAATTTTATGTGGTTATCATTAGGTATGCAAATTTAAGCAATCGTTAATTCTTTAACAGTATAAAGCATTGATATGTAAACTAAAACATATCGTGGTGTTCTTTTGAAAGTGCTGCTTATCATGGGAATTACAAATTTATTTAAAATGATTTTAAATTATGGAATATAAGGTTATATATTGTACATTTGTCATATATAGAAATTTGATTTTATTAGAAAAATGAAGTTTGAAGAGATTAAGCGTGTCCTTTCGGAAAAGTGTGTTGGTATTGCCGGATGTGGTGGCTTGGGGTCAAATTGTGCTGTGTCGCTTGCAAGATGCGGGATTGGAAAACTTATCATTGCCGATTTTGATAAAATCGAGATAAGCAACCTGAACCGGCAGTTTTATTTTTT
>CAZTAW010000026.1:0-19095 GCA_964611705.1 uncultured Bacteroidales bacterium | reverse complement strand
TTTTAAGCAGATTGGCCAGCAGAAATCTTTTACCTTGGAGGATAACCTCTATTTGGTAAATCCTGAAGTTGAAGTAGATGCGCACGATATCAAACTAACAAGTAATAACATTCCTGAGGTTTTTAAGGATTGTGATATCATCGTTGAGGCGTTCGACAAGGCTGAAATGAAACAAATGATCATCGAAACTGTCCTGGAAAAAATGCCTGGAATTTCCCTGATTACCGGAATTGGCGTTGCAGGATACGGAAATAACAATTCAATTCATACCAAACAGGACGGAAATCTTTATCTTTGCGGCGACTTTGAAAACGAAGTGTCGGACGACAGCCCGCCACTGGCCCCGAAAGTTGGTATTGTTGCAAACATGCAGTCCAACCTGGTGCTGGAGATTCTTTTAAAAAACAGGAAATAAATAATGAAGATCATTCTAAATAACAGTGAAGAAATAATTGATACAGAAGCCATGTCAATCCAGGAATTGATTGAGTATAAAAACTTTACCTTTAAATTATTGGTTACCAAAATAAACGGTAAGCTTGTCAAAACTGAAGATCGGGACAAAGCTACAATTAAAGATGGGGATAATGTTACCGTGCTTCATCTGGTAAGTGGAGGCTGACCAAATTTTTAACCTGAAAAATCCGGATATGTATAGTATCCCTTTATGTATGCGTTTCTTACCTTTCTTTGCATGAAACAAATTCCTTGTTTAATAAGTTAGGATATTATTTGTACCAGCTTGCATACATATTATAACTGTTAGCGATTCGTTCAATTTCGCCTTCCATGAGATCTTTATCAATATCTTTAATCTTTTTTGCCGGTACTCCTGCCCATACACTACCTGATTTGACAGTAGTATCTTTCGGAATTAGGGCACCGGCAGCAATAATCGAGTTACTTTCAACCACAACATGATCCATCAGTATGGCGCCCATCCCTATCAAAACCATATCATGAATACTACATCCGTGAACGATAGCACCATGGGCAATTGACACGTGATTACCAATGGTTACAGGGGCTTTCTTATAGGTACAATGTACTATGGCCCCGTCCTGAATATTTACATTATTACCGATCATGATGCTGTGAACATCACCTCTTACAACTGTATTGAACCAGAGGCTGCAATTATCTCCCATGATTACATCGCCGGTTATGGTTGCATTATCTGCCAGGAAGCAATTTTTGCCAAATTTCGGGTACATACCTTTTACTGCTCTGATAAGCGCCATAGCTCAATTTTTAAAATTCAAAATGATTGCCAGGATAGCCATTGTTTTCATCATCAGGTCGGGGATAATTGATCGAATAATGTAGTCCCTTGCTTTCTTTTCTTTCCATTGCCATTTTAATAATCAGATAGCCAATATTGATGAGGTTTCTTAACTCGCAAATTTGTTGTGTCAGCACCGAGCGTTCGTATAATTCCTCGGTTTCTTTGTAAATGATCGCAAGCCTGTCTAAAGCACGTTTTAACCGGAGGTTTGATCTGACAATGCCTACATAATTGCTCATGATGGATTGTACTTCTTGCAACGATTGGGTAATAAGGATCATTTCCTCATTTAAAACCGTACCTGATGCATCCCAGTCGGGAATCTCGTTGCAAAACTCAATATCATGGATGTTTTCAACAGATTTGATGCTGGCACTATGGGAGAAAACTGCTGATTCGAGCAAGGAGTTGGAAGCGAGTCTGTTGGCTCCGTGAAGCCCGGTTGAAGTGACTTCTCCGCTTGCATACAGGTTTTTAATGGTGCTGCGTCCGTATTCATCAGTTTTGATTCCGCCACACATATAATGTGCTGCAGGTACAACAGGAATCATATCTTTGGTGATATCAATTCCAATGCTAAGGCATTTTGCATAAATAGTCGGGAAGTTCTCAATCAATTCGTTTTTATCAAGATGAGTACAATCCAAATACACAAATTCTTCTCCGCTCAGCTTCATTTCCGTATCAATGGCTCTTGCAACAATATCACGGGGGGCAAGGGACTTTCTTTCATCATATTTATCCATGAATTCTTTACCTTCAATAGTTTTTAATATGGCTCCAAAGCCACGTAAGGCCTCGGTGATCAGGAAAGAGGGTTTTTCTGTCGGATTAAAAAGGGAGGTAGGATGAAACTGGAAAAATTCCATATTCTCAATTCTTCCTTTTGCACGGTAAACCATAGCTACACCATCGCCTGTAGCAATTTTAGGATTGGTTGTTGTGCTGTAAACGTTACCTGCTCCACCTGTGGCAATTAAAGTTATTTTCGATATAACGGTTACAATTTCATTGGTTTGGGGATTAAGAACATATGCGCCATAGCAACAGATACCAGGAGTTTTTTTATTAACCTCCTTACCAAGGTGGTGTTGGGTGAGAATATCAATGGTAAAATGATTTTCGAGGGTTTCAATGTTGGGATGTTTTTTTGCCTTATCAATTAATGTGCGCTCAATTTCCAGGCCGGTTTTATCTTTATGATGAAAAACCCTCCTTTCACTATGGCCTCCTTCTCTTGTCAAATCATAAATACCTGATTTTTTCTTGTCAAATTGTGCTCCCCATTCAATTAACTCTTTAACACGTTCAGTAGATTCCGTGATGGTAAGTCTTACAATTTTTTCATCATTCAAGCCATCTCCGGCTTTCAGGGTGTCCTGAATATGTTTCTCGTAAGTATCAGGTGTGTACATAACGGCTGCGATACCGCCCTGCGCATATTTGGTAGCGGTTTCATCCTGTTTGTCTTTTGTAACGATAAGTACTTCACCATGCCTGGCAACTTTTAGTGCATACGTTAACCCGGCTATACCTGATCCAATGACCAAAAAATCAACTTTTCTCCTCATCCTTAAATAGTTTACGACTTCAAAGTTAGTTAATTATTCCGTACAAGGAGATTCTTGCCAAGGATGAATAGTGTTCTTTTTCGCGTTTGGGTATTCCCTGGGCAGGATTGTCGGGATAAAAGTTAAATTCCGATTCAATAAACAGTGAATAGCTGTATTCTATTTCGGGTTGGATATTTTTGATTGGTTTTGTTTTAATCCGCCTGAGGCGGACAAGGGTTAATTCCCCGCCCCTTGGGGCGTTTTTAAATATTCTATTTAATACCCCGCTGCTCTGCGGCGGGGTAGTTTATTATCATTGACTTGATAAGATACAAGGCAGAGTGCCCGCTAACTCCGGTCTGCATGACGGGTTTTTTATAAACCGAGCATTACCTTTTCGGGGTCTTTGCCTCCCATTATAAGCTTAACCGGGTCTTCGAGCATTTCTTTAACTTTAACAAGGAAGCTTACAGAATCTTTCCCGTCAATAATCCGGTGATCGTATGAGAGGGCAAGATACATAACCGGGTGCACCTCAACTTTTCCGTTTATGGCCACCGGTCTTTCAACAATATTATGCATTCCAAGAATGGCGCTTTGGGGTGGATTGATTATTGGTGTTGATAGCATAGAGCCAAAAACCCCTCCATTGGTAATTGTAAAAGTACCTCCCTGCATTTCTTCAAGAGAAAGTTTGTTGTTTCTGGCTTTATCGGCAAGCTCTTTGATTTTTGATTCAATTTCGGCAAAACTCAGCATTTCAGCATTTCTGATGACCGGAACCATTAGCCCTTTTGGAGCACCTACCGCAATGCCAATATCCGCATAGCTGAACCTGACGATCTCATCACCGTTTGTTTGTGCATTTACCTGCGGAAATATTCTCAGCGCTTCGGTAACAGCTTTTGTAAAAAATGACATAAATCCCAGTCCGATTTCGTGTTTTTCTTCAAATGCTTTTTTGTATTTCTTCCGGATTTCCATGATGGGTGTCATCCTGACTTCATTGAAAGTAGTAAGCATAGCTGTTTCATTTTTAACGGCTACCAATCTTTCGGCCAGTTTTTTTCGCAGGGTTGATATTTTTTGACGCTCTGATTCACGTGTTCCACCCCATGATGATTTGCTTTGTATTGCCTGGGGTTTATCTTTTTTGTTTTCAAGGTAATACTCCACATCTTTTTTCGATATCCGGACTTTCTTGAAAAATTCAACGAGATCATTTTTGGAAACTTTGTTTACTTCCATTATTTTTTTCGCCAGTGGAGAAGTATTCGGAAAGTGCTCTTCCTCCGGTTTTTCTAATTTGTTTTCTTTTTGATCGGATTTTTCTTCTTTTTTTTGTTCAGCGACTTTTATAGATGTTTTTTCTTTGGGTGTTTTTTTAGGTTCCGTATTGGTTTGTTTTTTCTTTCCCCCTTGTACAGAAGTGTTAATTTTAGCCACAATAGCGCCAACGTCAACAGTTTCACCTTCTTTCATCAAAATCTCTATTTTTCCATCTTTTTCAGCACTGATGGTTAATGTGGCTTTATCGGAGTCAATCTCTGCAATTTCCTGATCTTTTTCAACAAAATCACCATTTTCAACAAGCCAGGCTGCAATCTGAACCTGTGTAATTGATTCACCCGGGCTGGGTATTTTAACATCTGTTTTCATACCTTGTTACTTTAGCTGTTTTTCTGCTGACAATGAAGTGCTTGTAATTTCACCGTCATGTTTGTGTAGTTCTTTTTCAAATGATTTCCACCTGTTACCAATACATACCATTTTACATTCTTTACCAACCAATGGGCACTGACATTGTTCAAATGTTTTGTCAATAATCTTTCTCTGGCGAATATCATGAAATTTACTTGATCCGGTAGCCGGACTTCCGCTTGGTGGTCTGCCAATTACACGGAGATTCACTTTTTTATAATGTGTATGTATAAAAGCCCATGCTCCCATATTTACCGGTTCTTCCTGAACCCACAGCCAGTGGCTGGTTTTGTTGTATTTCTTTACGATATTCATTAATTGTTCATAAGGCAAGGGATACAGTTGTTCAAGACGTACGAATGCTGTTGAAAAATCCTTTAGCTTTTCTTTTTCGGCGGTGAGCTCGTAATAAATTTTGCCGCTGCAAAATACAACTTTTTTTATTTTTTCAGGATTGGCTTCTTTATCATCCATAACTTCCTTAAAGCCACCTTGTGTAAACTCGTCAATCTCAGATACACAGCGTGGCTGCCTTAACAGGCTTTTGGGGGTGAATACAACAAGTGGTTTCCTGAAATCACGGAAAAGCTGCCGTCTTAAAACGTGGAACATATTTGCAGGTGTTGTGGGCTGCACAAGTTGCATGTTGTTTTCGGCAGAAAGGATCAGAAATCTTTCCATCCTGGCACTTGAATGCTCCGGTCCTTGTCCTTCATATCCATGTGGCAGATAAATAACAAGATCGTTCATTACGTTCCATTTTTCCTCAGCGCTGCTCAGGAACTGATCAAATATGATCTGACCACCATTATTGAAGTCGCCAAACTGTGCTTCCCAGATTGTAAGGGCATTGGGTAGAACAAGCGAATACCCATACTCAAAACCCAGTACTCCATATTCCGACAAGGGTGAATTGTAAACCTCAAAAACTGCCTGATCTTTACTGATGTTTTGCAAAGGAACGAACTCTTCCTCCGAATCTTCAATACGCAAAACAGCATGCCTGTGCGAAAAAGTGCCTCTTGCAGTATCCTGCCCCGAAAGCCTGACCGGTATTCCTTCAGTAAGCAGACTACCATAGGCTATTAGCTCCCCCATCGCCCAATCTAATTTACCAGGCTCTTTCAGCATGTTGCGGCGCTGTTTCTGCATATTGATGGTTTTTCGGAAGAACTTTTTATCACCGGGCAGGTCTGTGATCTTTTCAGCGATAGCAAAAAACTTTTTCCTGTCAGTTCCTGTATCAGGTGATTTGCTGAAATCCTCATCATCAGCACGTTCAATGTCTTCCCAGGTGTCAATGAATGATTCGATATGGGCCTTGTTGATCTCCTTTGCTTTTGCGAGGTTTTCTTCCAGCACACGGTTTATATCGTTGGCTGTTTGCTTTGCTTCTTCTTCTGAGATAAGGTCTAAATCCAGCAATTTATCCCGGTATATCTCGAATGGGTTGGGATGACCTGCAATTTTTTTGTACAGCAATGGTTGTGTAAACCGGGGTTCGTCACCTTCATTATGGCCGTATTTGCGGTAACAAAGAAGATCAATAAAAACATCCTTATGAAATTTTGCCCTGTATTCAAGTGAAAGCAGTACCGTATAAACCAATGCCTCAACATCATCGCCGTTTACATGAAATACCGGTGATTGTGTTACTTTGGCAACGTCAGTACAATATGTACTTGTTCTGGCATCCAGATAATCTGTTGTAAAACCGATCTGATTATTAATGACCAAATGGATCGTTCCTCCTGTTTGATATCCTGCAAGCTCTGACATTTGAAGCACCTCGTATACTATTCCCTGACCGGCAATGGATGCATCACCATGTATAAGTATCGGCACGATCTTATTTGTGTTACCACCATAAACATGATCAATCTTTGCTCTTACAATGCCTTCTACAACAGGGTCAACGGCTTCAAGGTGAGAGGGATTAGGTGAAATGGTGAGATTAACAAAAGTGTCTTTTGTGGTTTTTCGTTCTTTGTTATAACCCAGGTGATATTTTACATCGCCCAGGATATGTTCATCATCGTATTCTTTTCCTTCAAACTCATTGAAAATTTCATAATAAGGTTTTCTGAGGATGTTAGCCAGAACATTTAACCTGCCGCGATGAGCCACGCCCATTACAAACTCCCTGATCCCAAGCTCGGCGCCTCTCTCTATCAAGGCATCCATTGCAGGAATTATTGATTCTGCTCCCTCAAGCGAAAATCTTTTCTGTCCGGGAAATTTTTTATGAATGAATTTTTCGAAATGTACAGCACGGCTAAGATTTCTAAGAATGTATTTCCTGTCTTCTTTTGTATATGGATAGTTGTTTCTGCTGCTTTCCATTTTTTGCCTGAGCCATTGATTGACTTCCGGTTTACGGATATAAAAAAACTCGGCACCAACCGACTGGCAATATGTTGCCTGAAGGTGATCTATGATATTTTGTAATGTGGATTTACCAATGCCGATCTCATTTCCGGCTTTAAATGACTTTTGTAGTTCTTTTTCGGTTAATCCGTAATTTCCAATATCCAGACCGGGAGAATATTGCCTTCTTTTTCTTACCGGATTGGTTTTGGTAAAAAGATGCCCCCTCCGCCGATAATCATTGATCAGGTTAATAACTTTAAACTCATCAGGATATTCTTGCAGATCCTCGCTGTCATCATAACTTGAGCGGGCAAACTCAAAGCCTTCAAAAAACTTCCTCCATCCCGCATCAATAGAATCCGGATTTTCTTTAAACCGGGAATAAAGGTTTTCGACGGCAGAAATATCAGAAGAATTAATATATGAGAATTTATCCATAACAGTCAAAAAATAGTCAAATGACTGCAAAGTTAAAGATTTCTCTTATTTATAACGAATTTAACTTAGGCTAAATGAGAAAAGCTTTGCTTATAGAAAAATCAAAAGTCCATCAGCGTAATACTGATGGACTATTTAAGATTATTTTTTTTGATGTAATTGACAGAAAAGAACCGGTTTATTCCGGAATGATTGCCTCTACCGGGCAAACATCGGCACATGAGCCACAGTCGGTGCAAACATCAGGGTCAATTACATAAATATCACCTTCAGAAATAGCGTCAACCGGGCATTCGTCAATGCAAGTACCACAAGCTGTGCAATCTTCTGTTATTTTGTATGCCATAATCAATAAAGTTTAAAATGTTAATAAAATGTTGTAATACACTTGCAAATATAAATAGTTTAGAAAAACAAAAATCCTTAACATTAATTTATAGCTATTCTAAATTAACGCTCACCCTATTAGGCTTACTGTGAATCAATTAACAATAGCTTTTTGTAAACAAAACGAGATTCAGGTATTTTATTGCCTGAATTGCCAGGAATATTTTTCAGAACAATTGAAAATGAGACAGTAAAACGGTTGAAAAAAACAATAACCGAGGTTAAAAATTTGTTAAGAATCCTGGTTTTATCCGAAATAATACTCTTAACTTTGCCACATGTTTCAAATAACTATCAAATGGGTAAAAATACACAAAAGGTTGTTCAGGAAAAGGACGATGTAGTTATCAGGTTTGCAGGTGATTCTGGTGATGGCATGCAGCTCACCGGTTCCTTATTCTCGGATTCCACTGCATTTGCAGGTAATGATTTTGCTACATTTCCTGATTACCCTGCGGAGATCAGGGCGCCACAAGGTACCATTGCCGGAGTATCAGGGTTTCAGGTTCATTTTGGCCACACCAATATTCATACGTCAGGCGATTTGGCTGATGTTTTGGTGGCTATGAACCCGGCTTCCTTAAAAGCAAATCTGAAGTGGCTAAAAGATAATGCAACCATTATTGTTGATACGGATGCTTTTGTTTACAAAGCGATTGAGAAAGCAGGTTACGAATCAAATCCCTTAGAAGATAAATCCCTGGACCATTACAATGTGATCAGGGCCCCGATTTCGGAAATGACACGAGAAGCTGTTAAAGACCTTGACCTGGAAGTAAAAACAGCGCTCAAGAGTAAAAATATGTTTGCTCTTGGAATTGTTCTTTATCTTTTCAACAGAAAGCTTAATAAGGTATCTAAAGCATTTGAAGAAAAATTCAAATCCAAGCCAATAACTGTTGAAGCCAATAAAAAGGTATTACAATCGGGTTATAATTTTGCCGAAACAGTTGAAACAATCAATCCCACCTTTAATGTAGAACCTGCCGAGCTTGCCACGGGAAGTTACCGGAATATTACAGGAAATACGGCAACAGCCTGGGGATTTATCGCTGCAGCCGAAAAATCAGGAAGGCAGTTGTTTTTGGGTTCATATCCCATTACTCCGGCTTCGGAAATATTGCAGGAGCTTTCAAAACATAAAGAATTATCAGTGAAAGCATTTCAGGCTGAAGATGAAATTGCAGGTATTTGTTCGGCCATAGGAGCAAGCTATGCCGGATCTTTAGCGATAACCACAACTTCAGGCCCTGGCCTTTCACTTAAAAGCGAAGCAATTGGCCTGGCTGTGATGACCGAACTTCCCCTTGTTATTGTTGATGTTCAGCGGGGGGGGCCATCCACCGGATTGCCTACTAAGTCCGAACAATCGGATTTGATGCAGGCATTATTCGGAAGAAACGGAGAATGCCCTACGATAGTTATGGCAGCTCAAAGCCCAACAGACTGCTTTTATTCAGCTTACAAAGCAGCCCAGTTATCGGTAGAACATATGACTCCGGTAATCTTACTTACCGATGGTTCACTCGCAAACGGATCCGAAATTTTTAAAATACCCAAAGTAGCCGAATTGGAAGAGATTAATCCTCCGATCGTAAAAGCAAATGTCCCTGATTACAAGCCTTACAAAAGAGATGAGGAGAAACTAAGCCGCTACTGGGCAATTCCGGGAACAGAAGGTTTGCGTCATAGAATAGGGGGCCTTGAAAAAGATAATATAACCGGTAATGTTTCCCATGATCCTGAAAATCACCAGTTAATGATTAATTTAAGGGAAGAAAAGGTGCAGAGAGTTGCAAACTATATTCCTGAACTGGAAGTACTAGGAGATGATGAGGGCGATCTGCTGATCGTTAGCTGGGGAGGTACTTACGGTGTAATGCTGACAGCTCTTGAAGAAATGCATAAGGATAAACAAAACGTTAGCCTTGCACATTTTAAATACCTGAATCCATTACCAAGAAATACAGAACAGGTTCTTTCAAAATTTAAAAATATCATTGTTTGCGAGTTAAATAATGGTCAGCTTGTGAACTACCTCAAAATGAAATTCCCGCAATTTACTTATCATCAGCACAATAAAATCCAGGGACTTCCATTTATGGTATCGGAGTTGAAAAGAGAATTTAATTCATTATTAAGGAAATAGACATGGCTGAGAAAAAGGTCGAAAATAAGACAGAAATTCCGGAATTGACAAAAGAAGATTTTGTCAGTGACCAAATGGTGAAATGGTGCCCGGGCTGCGGTGACCATGCAATACTGTCGTCAATGGAAAAAGTTTTCCCCAAGTTAGGTGTCAGGAAGGAAGATTTTGTTGTAGTATCCGGAATCGGCTGCTCTTCAAGATTCCCATACTATATGAACACCTACGGGATACATGGTATTCACGGACGTGCAGCAGCTATTGCAACCGGGGTTAAGCTTGCTAACCCGGAATTGAGCGTTTGGATGATAACCGGTGATGGCGATTGTATGGCCATTGGCGGAAACCATTTTATTCATGCCGTCAGGAGAAATATAGATATCAATATACTGCTTTTCAACAATAAAATATACGGATTAACTAAGGGGCAGTTTTCCCCAACAACTCCCAAGGGAACAAAAACCAAATCTTCCCCACAGGGTACATTTGAGCAAGCTTTTAATGCTGGAGAATTGTCCATCGGGGCACAGGGTAATTTCTTTGCCCGTGCTGTTGACAATAATCCCAAATTGATGGTTGAAATTTTGTTCGAGGCAGCAGCACATAAAGGAGCTACAGTTGTAGAAATACTTCAGAATTGTGTGATCTTTAATAATGAAATTCATAAAGAAATTACATCCAGGGAAACACGTCATGATTTCCAACTTCATTTAAAACATGGCAAACCAATGGTTTTTGGCAAGAACAATGAAAAAGGAATTGTTTTGAAGGGAACCCAAATGGAAGTTGTTAAGCTGGGTGAAAACGGCATAACGGAAGATAATTTGCTGGTTCATGATAAAACAAATCCTGATCCGGGAATTCATATCATGCTATCAAGAATGGGTCCTCCCGATTTTCCCGCAGCAATGGGCGTTATCAGGTCGGTTAAAGAGGAAGCTTTTGATAACAATATGACCGATTTGATTGAGAAAACTAAAAAGACCTCAAAGATCAAATCGGTAGATGATATGCTGATGAGCGGAAACACCTGGAAAATCTGATTACATATCATTTTAATCTTTTATGTTTTAATAATTGGCCAATTAAGATAATGATTGTTTGTGGTCATGATAGTGATAATAGTCACTGCAAGTGTTTTGGCAAATACTTTAATGCCACAAGCGTGCGGTATCCATACCATGAAAATAAATCTCCTTCAACAAGTTGAATTATGCTTTTTGGGAATATTCTGCCTATCTCCTGCCGATCCTTCTCCGTGAACTTCCAGGGTTCGTCCGGTAGAAAGACATAATCAATTTCTTTGTTAATTGATTGAATATCAATTTCAGGATATCCTTCCTGGCTTTGAAGAACGTTTTTCATTCCGAAAACAGATAAAAGCGAACCGGTGTAGGTTTTATCACCTGCTGCCATGTAAGGTTCTTTCCAGACGAGGTACAGAAATCTCTTCCATGCTGCAGCTCCTTTTTTCCTTTCTATACAAAGATTGATTCGATAAGCCAAATAAGAAGCCTTAATATTGTCTAATCTTTCGCCTATTGTTTCCATCATCTTTACCGAATCAGAGATATTTTGTACATCAAATACCAGACAATTAAATTCTTTGCTTAGTAGCTCGTAATCGGCTAGTTTATTTTCATCCTTCACAAATATTATAAGATCAGGATTGATCGCTTTGATCTTATTTAGATCAGGATTTTTAACTTCTCCAATTTTCGGAATGTTTTTTACCAGGTTTTCCGGATGAATGCAGTAATCAGTTCTTCCGGCAATTTTTCCGACTAACCCGATTTCGCATAATGTTTCCGTGACTGAAGGGCACAAAGAAACGATTTTTTCAGGTGGTTTATCATGATCAGGCATAATCAAATTTTTTATCAAAATTAACAATTCCTGTAATGTTTTATATTTACACGGATTTATTAAATTTGTTTTTATGCTTCAAACATTTAAGGAGTATATTGCAAGGGAACAGCTTTTGCATCCATATCAACGTATCCTCGTAGCTGTTAGTGGGGGAATGGATTCGATAGTGCTTCTTGATCTGTTATACAGAGCCGGTTATAAGATTGCTGTTGCACATTGTAACTTTCAATTGCGGGGCAGGGCTTCCGATCTTGATGAGTTGTTTGTGAGGAACCTTGCCCTGAAATACGAAGTGCCTGTGTTTGTAAAAAGGTTTAAAACCGAAAAATACGCGGAACAGCACAAGATTTCAATACAAATGGCTGCCCGCGACCTTCGATACACCTGGTTTGAAAAGCTTCTGGAGGAAGAGAAATTTGATGCATATGCCACCGCCCATCATCTGGATGATCAGATCGAGACTTTCTTTATTAATATTTTCAGAGGAACCGGAATCGGCGGTTTGCATGGGATCAATCCCAGACAGGGAAATTGCGTGCGACCATTACTATATGCAACACGCAATGAAATTGAAGTTTACCGCAGAAGCCGTCATCTTTCGTACAGAGAAGACGAATCCAATCAATCGGATAAATATCTGAGGAATAAAATACGATTGCGTTTGTTACCTGTGATACAGGAAATACTTCCGGATTACAACCGTGTTTTTTATGAAAACCTGAACCGTTTCCGCGAAATTGAAAAAATTTACAAACGTGATATTGCAAAAAAAGCTGGCGGATTAATGCTCCGTAATCCCGATGGTTCTGTTCATATCCCCATTGATGAGCTGATCAATCTTTATCCTGTCAGAACATATTTGTTTGAGATACTTTCCACTTTTGGTTTTACAACTTCCGATGCAATGGATATTTTTGAAGCCCTTGAGGCAGCGCCCGGAAAACAGTTTTTTTCGGCTACCCACAGGTTGCTTAAAGACAGGGATTTTCTGATCTTAACGGAAATAAAAGACGATTCTTCCGAAACATCATTCTACATTAATGATGAGATGCTGTTCATCAAGGATCCCGTTCATCTGCAATTTTCAAAACGAAGGTATCAAATTGAAAAATCCCTTCCCAGGGAACCCTTTTTTGCATGCCTTGACTACGATAAGCTGGATTTCCCGCTTCAGCTCAGGAAATGGAAAAAAGGCGATATATTTTGCCCGCTGGGAATGAAGAAAAACAAGAAGCTCAGCGATTTTTTCATTGATGAGAAGTTTTCTATTTATGAAAAAGAAAATCAATGGGTTTTGATGAGCGGAGATGAGATTTGTTGGATTGTGGGATGCAGGATTGATGACAGGTTTAAGGTCACTACTGAAACAAAAAAGATTTTTGAAATTCAACTTGCGCAGTGTTCAGTGTAATAATCTCTTTTTCCAAATAAAAAGCAACCTTTTATAATTAGATGTTGTCATAACTTTCGTGCCTGATCCGTATTGATCTATAATTTAAAGGATGTAAATATTTGCATATTTTTTATCTTTGCACGTTAAAATTCATAGAACAACTAAAAAAATTACTGAAATAATGATACAAATAATCAGGAAAGTCTGGATTGGCTTAATTTTCATTTTGATTTCTTCTGTGGTACCGGCTCAGGGAATTTTTGAACCTGTTAAATGGGCATACAGTGCTGAAAAGATCAGCAATAGTGAAGTTGAACTGATATTTAAAGCAAGTATTGAGGACAAATGGCATCTTTATTCGCAGGATATATCTATATCGCCTCCGGCAACGGTTTTTTCCTTTCAGGAAAATGATGGTTATGAATTAGCAGGCGAGGTTATTGAAGAATCGGAAGCCATTGAAGAGTATGATCCGAATTTTGAAATGGTACTGAAATATTTCGGACATGAAGCTATATTTAAGCAAAAGGCGAAGTTGCTGACCGATAAGCGAATTGTTATCAAGGGGTTTGTTGAATATATGAGTTGTGACGATGTAAGGTGTTTGCCTCCAACGGAAGATGAATTTAAGTTTGTTTTTAATGCTGGTCAGGAACCGCTTGTAAAGGAAGGAAAACCCGAAAAAGAAGGAACAGAAATCAGTACGGAAGAAATTATCCAGCCTGTAAGAGAAATTGACGATAAACAGGAAGTTACGTCCGTGAGTTATACGGATGAAAAATCAATGTGGGAAATAATAATTGAAGCCATTCTTTGGGGGTTTGTCGCTTTGCTTACACCATGCGTGTTTCCTATGATCCCCATGACCATTTCATTTTTTATGAAGGGCGGACAATCAAAAGCAGCAGGTAAGTTTCAGGCTACAACTTATGGATTGTCAATTGTATTATTATATACGATTCCGATTGCGGTTATCATTCTGATCACTTATTTTGTGGGAGGTAAAACCGTTACGGCAGATATTTTTAACTGGTTGAGTACCCATTGGATACCCAATATATTTTTCTTCCTGGTATTTATCATTTTCGCTGCTTCATTTCTGGGAATGTTTGAAATTGTATTGCCAGGCTGGATGGTTAACAAAGCTGATAAAAAAGCGGACAAGGGAGGGATACTGGGCGCTTTTTTTATGGCCCTTACATTGGTTATCGTTTCTTTTTCTTGTACAGGACCACTTGTAGGAACGGTACTTGTAAAATCGGCACAGGGAGAAATATTCGAACCCATTTTTGCCATGCTTGCCTTTTCAATTGCATTTGCTCTGCCGTTTACCTTATTTGCTTTTTTCCCATCATGGCTGCAGGGATTGCCTAAATCAGGAGGCTGGCTCAACTCGGTGAAGGTTGTTTTGGGATTTATTGAACTTGCCCTGGGATTGAAATTCCTGAGCGTTGCAGATCAAACTTATCACTGGGGCTTGCTTGACAGGGAAGTTTATCTTGCCCTCTGGATTGTAATCTTTACCCTGATGGGATTCTACCTGTTGGGAAAACTGAAATTCGCCCATGATTCACCTTTAAAATACATTCCTGTTCCCCGCTTGTTTCTGGCGGTAATTACATTTGCCTTTGTGATTTATTTGGTTCCCGGTATGTTTGGCGCACCGCTGAAAATGCTTTCCGGTTATCTTCCCCCGCAATCAACACATGATTTTGACCTGAATGAGATCATACGCAATAATGCAAAATCAGTGATAAAAAGCACAATGAAAATTGATGATAAGAAAAGTATGGAGGCATTGTGCGAAGAACCTAAGTACTCCGATTTTCTGCATTTGCCGCACGGACTGGAAGGATATTTTGATTATGAACAGGCACTGGATTGTGCCAAAAAACTTAACAAGCCCATATTTGTTGATTTTACAGGGCATGGTTGTGTGAATTGCCGCGAAATGGAAGCCAATGTCTGGGCCGACCCGGAAGTTCTGCAACGGTTAAGAGATGATTATGTTATTGTGGCTCTATATGTGGATGATAAAACAAGACTGGATGAAAGTGAATGGGTAAAATCCGACTACGACGGAAAAGTCAAGAAAAGTATAGGAAAGAAATTTGCTGACTTTCAGATATCCCGCTTTGGCACCAATGCCCAACCCTATTATTGTCTGCTTGATCATGAGGGAAATCTTCTGGTCAAACCAAGAGCTTACGACCGCAACGTAGGTGAATTTGTTGAGTTTCTTGATAAAGGACAAAAGGAATTTAAAGAGAGACAAAAGAATTAAGTTGCTTCGTATATGTTATTGTTTTGTTAAAAGGGCTTTGATCGGCCCTTTTTTCTTACACGATTATTTCAACTTTTTATATTTTGCGAAAAAATAGAATTATGAAAAATCTTTGTACTTTATTACTTATAATAATTACTGTTTTTGTAACACAGAATTTTTTGAATGCCCAATCCTTTACTCCCTTGAATACTAACCTTGAGGGTGTTGCTTACGGTACTTCAGATTGGGGAGATATTGATAATGACGGCGACCTGGACCTTGTAATATCCGGCAAGAAATCCGATGAATCCGGTTTTGCAATGCTATATATTAATAATGAAGGAATGCTGGAAGCTGAGGATATTGGATTGCCCCAGGTTTTTAATGGCGAAGTGGCTTTTGGCGATTATGATAATGATGATGATCTTGACCTCCTGATTACAGGTGTAAGCGCAACCGGTGTAATCTCAGTAATTTATGAAAATCAGGGCAGCTATAATTTTTTAGATATTGAGGCCGGACTAACCGGAGTTGAAAATGGAAAATCCGCATGGGGAGATTATGATAACGATGGTGACCTTGACCTTGTAATTAGCGGAAACTGGCAGGCAATAATTTACAGAAATGACGATGGAACTTTTACCGATTCCGGCAATGATTTTGGCTACATCAACAGTAGTTGCGTTGACTGGGGCGATTATGACCATGACGGTGATCTTGATCTCTTACTCACAGGAGATACCGGTGGTGGTATTTTATCAAGGATTTTCAGAAATGATGATGGTCAATTCGTTGACTCGGAGGCCGGACTTTATGGCCTGATGGCCGGTGTAAGCGGATTTGTTGATTATGATAACGACAGCGACCCGGATGTATATGTTTCCGGTTATGATAACTCGCTGACCCCATTGATGTTAATCTATGATAATGATGGTGAAGGCAGGTATACCGAAAACACGATGAACCTTCCGGGAACGGCAGTAAATGGGTTGGACTGGGGTGATTTTGATTTTGATGGCGATCTTGATTTCGTGGTAAGCGGTAAAGGAGCAGGTTGCGGTTTGTATGTGGCTGATGTTTATCTGAATGAAAATGGAACTTTTAATGATGTCGGAGGTGCGATTACTCCTTATACAAGAGCCTATGCCAGTTGTGCGGATTATGATAATGACGGTGACCTTGATATAGTGATGTCGGGCTTAAGAAATGATGCAATCCCCACAACAACATTATATCAAAATGATGCCAGCACGAATGAATATGTTGTCAATACACCTCCCGATATTCCAACCGGACTCGAAACCAGCCTTGATGGTAATCAGGTTGAACTATCATGGGATGGTTCTTTTGATGCACAAACATTTGCCATCAGCCTGAATTATAATATTTATATGGGAACAATTGATAATCCCTCAGCAATTGTTTCTCCCATGGCAAATCCGGAAAACGGATTACGCAAAATCAGTGGTATTGGAAATGCATATCAAAATAATACCCGGAAGTTGAAAAACCTCCCGGCAGGAACTTATTACTGGAAAGTACAGGCAATTGATCAATGTTTCAGCGGATCCGGCTTTTCCGAAGAACAGAGCTTTACGGTATTGCCTACGGGTATTGATCAGGTCGGGAACGGGAAAATGCAAATTGTTTTTGATCCTGAATTAAGAACACTGGAAATTTCAGGGGAGGGTTCCACAAATTTGATTGTTTCAGTGTTTGACATCTATGGGAAAGAGGTTGCCTCATCAAATTCCACGAAAATATTATTAAATGGTATACCAAATGGTGTTTACATTGTTTCCGTTAAAACCGGACATCAATCTCTTTCAGAGAAATTCTTTATTAACTAAACAAAAGTGCATTACGGTTATGTGAAGCGTAACAGCTAGATTAAATTGCCTTCAAAGAAAAAATAGCTCATGGGTCCTCCGATGGCCAATAAGATCAATACAATCAGGAGTATCCACTTTGTTTTAAGGTCTTTTAATAAAAATACAGCGGGGAGTAACAGGGATTCTGCACGGTACAGGCTTATATTTCCTCCCAGAGTCCAGGGCGAAATAAGATAAAACGCAACATAACAATAGCTCAATAAATAGAGTTCGTTTTGATAAAGCTTTTTTCTGATGAAAGCCCTTGTTAAAATAAGGAATCCTGCCAGAACACTTATTGATTGCAGGTTGCTGAAATTATCAGCGCTGAATATTTCAGCATTGAATTTTTCTATTACGCCTGCAGCTTTTTTTATGGGATTTTGTATACCGTGTCCGTACTTTGACTGTACTTTCATAAATGCATCCCACTCACCAACCTGTAGTTGAAAAATGAGAAATACGATCAATAATCCGGTAATGCCCATGCTTATCGGAATAATGCATTTTTGTATTCTTTTTTTTACTGGGATTGCCTGATCCCGGAAAAAGATAGTTGTTGCAATCGCAAAGCTGATGAGTATGGCTGTTGGATAAAACAATGAAGCCAGCATGCAAAACAATCCCGATATACATATATTCCTTTTGAAATAAAAATAAATAGCTGCTAAAGCCAGAAAGAGAACCGCAGAAATTGGAAAAACAGCGCTGTAATATACAAAACCAAAAAAGAATCCTGCAATAGAAAGAAATAACAAATTTCTGAAAGTGAATTTACGAATATCTGCTATTACCAATACCATGAACAAAATGAAAAAACAAAAAACCTTTGAGATTATACCACTGATAAGCTTTTTATCCTGAAAAAGATAACCAAAAGTCTTTATCAGAAAAGGATAAGCCGGGAACCAACCGCAATTTCCGCACATTTCTTTGGTGTCTTCAGGATAGCCGAATAAACCGGCGCAGGAGAAATACTCATATCCATTTTCTGCTATTTTAAGGTAATGTCCTGAGTCCCAGTGAGCCCATGTTGAAGGATCGGGATAACGGGAATTTGTAAATGACAAAACTGCAAGCAGAAAGAGTTGCGCAATTAAAAAAACAACTATGGTTAAGGACAGTCGCTTGAATATGAGGATTGATTTATCTCTGAACATGGATTAATTATGATCAGCAAAAACTGCTGCAAGATAATAACATTGCATTGATAATCATAGCATGGATATGATAATATTTGTCATTAAATTAACAAAAAAGCCGGGTTGCTGCCCGGCTTCATATGCTATTTCATCATTTCCGCAAAGTATTTATAAAAATAAGGTATGGTTTCTATTCCCCTGTAAAACTGTGTTAAGGGATAGTTTTCATTGGGTGAATGGATGGCATCTGCCTCGAGACCAAATCCGAGTAATAATGACTTGATGCCCAGTACCTGTTCAAAAGTTGAGATGATGGGGATGCTTCCACCGCTTCTCACCGGAATCGGCGTTTTACCGTAAACTTCTTTAAAGGCCTTTTCGGCAGCCCGGTAAGCCTGTATGTCAATCGGGCAAACATAAGCCTGTCCGCCATGCAGGGCTTTTACATTCACCTTTACTGCTTCAGGGGCAATTCTTTCGAAATGCTCCTTAAACATTTGTGCGATCTTATTATTGTCCTGGTTTGGAACCAGCCGGCTTGAGATCTTTGCGTGAGCTTTTGAAGGCAATACGGTTTTGGCACCTTCACCTGTATATCCGCCCCAGATTCCGCAAACATCAAATGAAGGACGGGTTCCGGTTCTTTCAAAAGTAGTATATCCTTTTTCACCCCA
>CAZTAW010000025.1:17420-23503 GCA_964611705.1 uncultured Bacteroidales bacterium | reverse complement strand
CTATGCGCTCTCTGATAGGTAGTTATGAAGTTTCATTTGCAAGTTGGGTTAAGGAAGAATTTGAAGAGAAGACAAATGAATAAATGGGAATTACATAAGTTTACATATTTGGTTGAAATAAATCCACGTGTGAATGTTAATACTCAAAAACAATATGAGTATATAGAAATGAAGGATTTAACTCCTGGCTACAAGTGGGTTTATCCTTCAGATTACAGAAAATTGAAAGGAGGTGCTCGTTTTAAAGAAGGAAATACCCTTTTCGCTCGGATTACGCCTTGTTTGGAAAATGGGAAAATTTGTCAAGTTAAAAATCTTCAACAGGATATCGGATTTGGTTCAACCGAATTCTTAGTATTCAGGAACATTGATGGTATTTCAGATAAAGATTTTGTTTATTATTTAGCCTCCTCACTTCTCATTAGGAAATTTGCTGAAAATAAAATGGTCGGTACATCGGGGAGACAAAGGGTAAACAAAGATGCTTTGGAAAACCCCGAAATCACCCCACCCCCCACCCAAAAACGCATCGCCGAAATCCTCGGTGCCCTCGACGACAAGATTGAACTCAACCTCCAAATGAACAAAACCCTGGAAGAAATGGCCATGACCCTCTATAAACACTGGTTCGTGGACTTTGGGCTTTTTCATGACGGGGAGTTTCTGGAAAGTGAGTTGGGATTGATACCGAAGGGGTGGGAGGTGAAGAGCTTTTTTGATATTGCTGACCTTCTCAGTGGTGGAACCCCAAAAACTAAGATATCAGAATTTTGGAATGGAGATATTAGTTGGGTATCTGATGTTGATATAAGTAATTCGACAAACCTTTTTTTAATTGACACGCAAAAGAAATTAACTCAAGCTGGTGTTGATAGAAGTGCAACCAAAATTCTTCCTGAAAATACTTTGATAGTTGTTGCAAGAGGATCTGTTGGTAAATTTGCTGTTATTGCTAAAGAGATGGCTATGAATCAATCATGTTATGGAATTCATGCAAAAAACTCGTTATACCAAAACTGGTTAATTTTGGCAATGATTACCAAAATTAACTCCTTGATTAGATCATCACACGGAACCGTATTTGATACAGTCACAACAAGCACATTTAAAAGCTTAAATTTTTGTTTTCCTCCTTATGAAATTCTTGAAGAATTTAATTATTTGATAAAAAAAATGATTTGGTTGATCAAGGAAAATACTTTTGAAAATAATTCATTAGCAAATACCCGCGACTACCTCCTCCCCAAACTTATCAGCGGAGAAATTAATATAAGATAATTATCTTTGTGAAACAGAGATATTAAATATGAGAAAATATGACACACAAGAGGACAAAATCATCAGAGGTTCCACGAATAGAATACCTTAGAGTTAAAAACTATCGTGCCTTACAAAATCTTGAACTTAAAAATATTACTCCCTTGTCAGTTTTTCTTGGTCCCAATGGTAGTGGGAAGTCAACAGTATTCGATGTTTTTGCTTTCTTAAGTGAGTGCTTTTCTGTTGGATTGCGTAAAGCATGGGATAAAAGGGGAAGATTTAAAGAATTGAGAACTAAAGGTTGCACTGGACCAATCGAGTTTGAAATTAAATACAGGGAGCGTCCTAAAACACCTATTATTACCTATGAATTAAGAATAGATGAAACAACCAAAGGACCTTATATAGCAAGCGAAAGGTTGCTTTGGAAACGAAGAAGAGTTGGACGACCTTTTGCATTTTTGGAATTCGAGAAGGGTAAGGGTAAAGTTATAACTGGTGAAGAACCTGATATATCAGATGAAAGAATTGACGAATCATTGGATAGCCCTGAAGCAATAGCTGTAAACACTTTAGGTCAATTATCAAAAAATCCAAGGGTAATAGCCTTAAGAAGGTTTATAACAGGATGGTATCTATCATATTTAACTGCTGATCAGGCAAGAGGAGTGCCTGAAGCAGGACCTCAGGAAAGATTATCTGCCACAGGTGACAATTTACCCAATGTAGTACAGTATTTAAAAGAACAACATCCTGAAATTTTGAAAAAAATTTTAGAAAAGCTTACACATAGAGTTCCACGTTTGGAGAAAATTGATGCTGACATTATGCAAGATGGTAGACTTTTATTACAAATCAAAGATGCTCCTTTCGAAAAGCCAATATTATCAAAATTTACTTCTGATGGAACATTGAAAATGCTTGCATATCTTACAGTTTTATTCGATCCGGAACCACCACAACTAATTGGAATAGAAGAACCGGAAAATCATTTACATCCGAGACTTTTACCTGAATTATCAGAAGAATGTAGGGAAGCTGCAGAATCTTCTCAACTTATGGTAACCACTCATAGCCCTTTTTTCGTAAATGGCCTCAGGCCAAAAGAGTTGTGGGTTTTGTATCGAGATGAAAACGGATTTACAAATGCAAAATGTGCTGCGGATATGAAAGGTGTTAATGAGTTTATCAGTGAAGGTGCATTACTTGGGAATTTATGGATTGAAGGACATTTTGAAGTTGGTGATCCATTGGTTAATGAAGGAAGTTATAAGTTTAATAAAAGAACAAAATAGTTATGCATTTTGAAATATTGGTAGAAGAAGCATCAATGGAAAAAGTTTTGCATAATATTTTGGGAAGGAATTAATTACTGTATTATGAATCTATAACTATAGCAAATTATTTGGATAGGTTATCAGAATCAAATATTGAAAAAGCAGCCACTGACTGGCTGAAAGAACAGGGCTACCGCTATGTGCACGGTTCTGAGATCGAGCGGCCTTTGAACAAAGTGGTGCTGGAAAAGGACCTCATGCACTTTATCTCCAAAACCTATTCTCACCTCCCGGAGATCAACCGCAAGGAAGTCCTGCAGCAGTTGATTTTGCAAGACCTGAAAACAATAATTTCCTTTGCGTTAACCAATTCCCGGTAAAAGGCAAAAACAACCGCAGGAATTGCGTGAAAATGTATGACGCCCTCACTGCGCTGGAAGGTCGCCCGGAAACAGCCGTGATCATGACCGGTAACATATCCAGGGATCCACCGGAATGGAATCCGCATTTCAGGACAAAATCACACCTGCCGGAAAATTTGGATTATAGCAACTGGAAGATCAGGTCAAGCGGAGATAAGTTCAGCCTGGTCAACGAAGCAGTGAACCACATCGTTAAAGACGACAAGCGGACTGATGATTTCATGAAGGCTGAAAAGAGCATGTCGGGCATGGTTTCCATTGTAAGAAGCCATCAGCGTATCCAGGAAATCGCCCCGGATGTGGTCTTTTTGCAACATGTGGGTGCGGCAGTCAGAAAAGCCAAATCTCCGGTGGTTGACAAAAAGAAAACTGAAAAGAAGATCAGGGAACTCATCGGAAGAAGCATTGATTCGGAAGAGATCATAGATGTTTATGCCATGGCCGGCATTGCAAAACCGGATATTTCCATCCTGGATGAAGAATTCCTGGCCGGGGCCAAAGAAAAAAAATCAGGCCATGAGATCAAGGTGGAATTGCTGCGGCAAATTCTCAACAATGAGATCAAGGTGAAGATGCCAAAGAACATCAGGAAATACACTTCGCTGAAAGAGGAAGTGGACAAGGTGATCGAAAAGTACCACAACAACGCCATCGACAGCTATACCACCATCATGGAGCTGTATGAGCGGGCCAAAGAAATGCAGCAGGAAGACAGGCGCAGCAAAGAGCTCGGATTGTCGGAAGAAGAACTGGCCTTTTACGACATCCTGGCCAGGCACAAAGATGCCATCAAAGACTACAGCCTGATCAAGGAACTGGTGCATAAAATAGTAAAAGCCGTAGAAAAAAACCTGCAACTCGACTGGTACAAAAAACCGGATGCACAGGCAGCCATCCGTTCAGCGGTAAAAGGCGTGTTGCGCAAAAACGTAGAACTTAAAGAACTCAAAACCATTCTAAAGGATATCATGGAACAGGCGAAAGGTCAGTATGAGGAATGGCCGATGGTGGGGTGAGGAAAACTAATTATGGATTTTTTAAAAGAGTCGAATAACAACAAATTTAAAAAGCTGCAAAGTGTTACCGCTTTCGTGGAAAAAAGCATAACGGGTGCAATACATTTTTTTGAAAACTTTTTAGGGTGTACCTCTTACAAGATACAAAGTTGCTATTTACAGAGACAGAGGAAGAGTAGGCTTTATCGGCATGATGCCTTTGAGGTTTTAGTTAACCAATTTGGTTTAATAGACCCAACCAAGTACTCGACCTGGGGCCAACCTGTGAATGCTAATGAATAAATCTTTAGGAAAGCCGTATGCGGGAAAACCGCATCCCGAAAGCTTTCGGGAGTTTGATGAGGGGGTTGAAAGGAAAAGGCCTGAAATTGAGGTTCAACCCATTACCGCTTTTCCTTTCACTCTACTCTACTGTGCCATTCCCCCAAGCTTTAAAATCTTATACATTTTTCAGAAAATCCTGTAACAATTATTTTTCATTCCGGGCGTATTATTGTAGCATGAATTCAAGGCAAAGATTTATAATGATTTAAAACAAGGAAAAATGAAAATAAAAAGTAATGTAGCCATCAGCGAAACAGGATTCTTATTTAACCCGGCCAATGGTGAGTCATATTCACTAAATGCTATCGGGATTGAAATCTTCAACCTGATAAAGGAAGGAAAAACCTATAAAGAGATCAGTAAACATATCCTCGCGAATTACACAACTGATCAAGACACATTCGAAAGGGATTATAATGATTTTGTAAACATGCTGAGGCAATACCAATTAATAGAAACCGATGCCGAAGAAAAAGCTTAATATCGCTGTTACAGGGCTGAATGCCATTGACAGTCCGGGTCCCGGTGTGGCTGTGATACGCGGTTTGCGGGAGGCCGAATCCTTTGATGTAAAAATCACCGGGCTCGCCTACGAATCCCTGGAGCCCGGCATTTATATGCACGACCTGGTTGACAAAACCTACCATATTCCCTATCCCTCAACAGGGACGGAAACTTTATATAACAGGTTGGAATACATTCACAGCCGGGAAAAAATTGATGTGATCATTCCCAATTTCGATGCGGAATTGTATTCATTCATCAAACTAACTCCCAAATTGAAGAAGCTTGGAATACATACATTTTTGCCTACAATGAAGCAGTTTGAAGAGAGGCAGAAATTCAACCTGCCTGATTTTGGCGAAAAGTATGACCTATTTGTTCCGGATAGCAAACCGATTTATACTGTAAGCGAACTTTACAAGCTGGAAGATTTTGATTTTCCCTATCTGGTGAAAGGCAAATTCTATGATGCTTCCATTGTATACAATACCGAGCAGGCCAAAAGTGCCTTTAATAAAAATTCCGCAAAATGGGGCTTGCCAATTATTATTCAGGAATTTGTACATGGAACCGAATATAATGTAACAGGCCTGGGTGATGGAAAAGGAAATACCATTGCTGCCGTCCCCATGCGAAAACAATATATTACGGATAAAGGTAAAGCCTGGGGTGGCATCTCAATTGCCGATGAAAATATGCTTGAGCTAACTGATAAATTTATCAGCCAGACAAAATGGAGGGGTGGTTTTGAGCTTGAACTGATGAAGGATAAAAAGAATGATTTTTACATCCTCGAGATCAATCCGCGTATCCCGGCCTGGGTGTACCTTGCAGTTGGAGTCGGGCAAAATATTCCTGAAGCCCTGGTAAATTTGGCAATGGGAGAGGAGGTTAAACCTTTTAGTCGTTTTGATGTCGGAAAGATGTTTATCCGTTATTCATATGATATGATAGTAGATATTAAAGAGTTTGAGCAAATATCAACTTACGGGGAACTGTAAATGTAAAAAATGCTCGATGAATATTTGTTTGTCAGCAATCCAACAATCGAACAATCGAACAATGAAACAATGAATCAATAAAACAATGAAACAATGAATCAATAAATCAATAAATAACAGACAATCAAAAAACAAATGTTTAAAAAAGTAAAAAAATCATAATTAAGAATTATAAGTCATGGAAAAACAAAGATATGAACGACCGGTGATCAAGAAACTGGAAACCAATATGCCCAATAAATTCGGAACACGAACCGAATACACTCCGAAAACCCATAT
>CAZTAW010000025.1:0-17410 GCA_964611705.1 uncultured Bacteroidales bacterium | reverse complement strand
AGTTAAGCAACTCATTGAGGATTGCGGAAGCCCGCTATTTGTACTTTCTGAAAAAACGATCAGGAAAACATTCAGGGAGGCAAAAAAAGCTTTTGCAACCCGTTATCCCAAAGTGCAGTTTGCCTGGTCGTACAAGACCAATTACCTGAGCGCTGTTTGTGATGTTTTCCACCAGGAAGGATCATGGGCTGAGGTAGTTTCCGGATTTGAATATGAGAAGGCCCTTAAAAATGGGGTAGATGGCAAAAAGATCATTTTCAACGGCCCGGATAAAACCGAAGATGACCTGAAGTTAGCCATCGAACATGATTCATTGATCCATATTGATCACCTTGATGAATTATACACCATTATTGAACTGGCTGAAAAACTAAATAAAAAACCAAAAGTTGCCATCAGGATTAACATGGATACAGGCATCTATCCGATGTGGGACCGTTTCGGGTTCAATTATGAAAACGGACAGGCATGGGATGCATTGAACAAGATCATGCGATCTGATAAACTTGAGCTGGTTGGACTGCATACCCACATTGGTACTTTTATGCTTTCAGCAAATGCCTATTCGGTTGCTGCCTACAAATTAGCTGACCTTGCTTTAGGCATCCGGAAAAAATACAACCATGAGATCAGGTACATTGACATGGGAGGAGGTTTTTCATCAAAAAACACACTGAAAGGCGCGTATTTACCAGGGTCTGATACCAATCCCACTTTTGATGATTTTGCCGAGGCCATCACCAGTGCGTTGATCAACAGTGATTTTAAACCTGACAAGCTTCCGTTATTGATTTTAGAAACCGGAAGGGCTCTGATTGACGAAGCGGGTTATCTTTTAGGATCTGTGATCTCAAACAAAAGACTTGCTGATGGAAAACGTACCACAATTCTTAATATCGGGGTAAATTTACTTTTTACATCTTTCTGGTACGATCATAAAGTTTCACCTGCACAACCATTTACCCAATATACCGAAGATACGGTACTTTATGGCCCGCTTTGTATGAATATAGATGTAATACGTGAAAATGTAAGTTTGCCATTGCTTAATAAGGGTGAACATGTTGTAGTGCATTATGTGGGAGCATACAACATGACACAATGGATGCAGTTTATTACTATGCGCCCCAATATTGTAATGATTGATGAAGAAGGAAATACACATTTGATCAGGGAAAAAGAAACACTTGATTCTTTGATGAAGTATGAAAAAGTGCCGGAACATCTTAAAAAGTTCGAGTTGTAATGCGCGAAGAAAAATTTTCGAAACAAATCAATAAAATAATTGCCAACAATCGCTCGGGATCAGTTCGGATATTAAATTCTACAATGAATGCTGTTATTGATTATGTGCACGAAAATCAGGATTTACGAATAGGATTTCTAATCGAAAAATTAAATGAGCTTTTCAGTGAGCAATCCAATTTTGTGGTTTTGTTTCATTTCATAAATCAGTTCTTTCTTGAAATTTCCAGGGAAAAAGAAAAGAAAGAATTTGATAAAGTATCAGGTTTCCATGTTGAAAGTTTTATCAGGGGATATCAGAATTATTGGAAAAACAGCGAAAAAGCAATGGCTGAAAGCATAATGAAGGATATTGATGTACAAAGGAAAACCATTCTTATGCACAGCAATTCTTCAACCATACATGCTGTTTTTAAGTATTTTGCAAAGAAGGGTATACAGGCAAGGATTTTTCAAACGCAGTCTGCTCCGGCAAATGAAGGTGAAGACCAGGCAACTTTTTTGATGAAAACAGGTCATGATGTTACATTTATTACCGAAGCGGCGGTGAATAGAAATATTGGGGAAATAGACATGGCCATTTTAGGAAGTGATGGAATTTACAATAAAAATTTTGTGAATAAAACTGGATCAATGATTCTGGCTTTGCTTTTTCAATTTTATCAAAAACCGGTTTATGTTGTATCTGATTCAAGGAAAGTGATTGATGATGAAAAAATACCCGCATCAATTCGTGAAAAGTTTTGGAGTGAACCAAATCGGACTGCTGATGAAATTTGGAAAAATGCCCCCAAAAATGTCAACATCAGAAATCATTATTTCGAAAAGATACCTAATTCCCTTGTAAGTTCACTTTTTACGGAGCGGGGGAAATTTTTACCGAAAGATTTGAATACATTGCTTTCGGATTTTCAAATGTCGGATTTGTTTAGTTTTGAAGAATCTATCGGCGACTAAAAATAATTTGTACAAGAAGTTTTGAAAATTGAAATATTAAAACGAATAACAGGTTGAAAAAAGGAATCTGCCAAAACAACACAGGTTTTCTGGTAAGTGTTATCAACAGCTACGCACAGGTGTTTTTTTCCCATAACAAAACACTGGCTTTACTGCTTATTATTGTATCGTTTTTTGATGTTTACGCAGGGCTTGGAGGCATGATAGCTGTTGTAGTTTCAAACCTCACTGCTTACTTGATGGGATTTAACCGCTTTAATATCAAAGCCGGGTATTACGGATTTAACTCCTTACTTGTGGGCCTTGGCGTGGGCTTATTTTATCAGCCTTCTGCTGAATTCTTTATTTTCCTGTTTTTTGTTTCCATTCTTACGTTATTTATTACTGTTTCCCTGGAAGGCGTGATTGGTAAATACGGACTACCATACCTGAGTATTTCATTTGTTCTGGGCATATGGATGGTGACTTTGGCAGCCAGGCAGTTTTCATCACTCGAGATCAGTGAGCGAGGCATTTATACCCTGAATGAAATGTACATGATGGGCGGCATTTCGATGGTTAAACTGTATGAATGGTTTAACCTGTTGCCCTTGCATGAATCCATAAAAATTTATTTCAGATCACTGGGTGCCATTTTTTTTCAGTATCATTTATTTGCCGGCCTGCTGATTGCTGTCGGGATTTTGATTTATTCAAGAATTGGATTTTTGTTAACCCTTTTTGGATTTTATTCGGCATATTTCTTTTATGCCATTATCGGAGCTGATATCAGTGAATTGAGTTATAGCTATATCGGATTTAATTATATCCTCTCGGCGATTGCTATTGGCGGATTTTTTATTGTTCCTTCAAGGTATTCCTTTTTGTGGGTTATGTTGTTAACTCCCTTGATATCATTCACCATAACGAGCACAAGCGCCCTTTTGTATACTTTACAGCTTTCGATATTTTCTCTGCCATTTAATTTGATCGTATTTCTCTTTCTTTATATTCTGAAATTCAGGGAAAGAAATTATCTTACTCCCGAGCTTGTTGCAGTTCAGCAATTTTCGCCCGAGCGGAATTTATATGCTCAACATAATTACAAGCAGCGTTTTCAGGATGTAAAATATGTACCTGTTGACCTTCCATTTTGGGGAGAATGGAAAGTTACACAAGGACATTCCGGTAAGTATACTCACAAAGAAGATTGGCAACATGCATGGGATTTTGAGATTTTTGATGATGAAGGCGTGAAATTTAAAGGTGGCGGAAGAAAACCGGAAGATTATTATTGTTACCACAAACCTGTTATAGCACCTGATAACGGTTATGTGCAGGAAATTGTTGACGGATTGGAAGACAATGAAATAGGCAATATGGACCTGCAGCATAATTGGGGTAATTCTATCGTGATCAAACACAACGAAAAAGTGTTTTCACAGATCAGTCATTTGAAAAAAGACAGCTTTAAAGTCAAACAGGGAGATTATGTTAATAAAGGTGACATTCTTGCACATGTTGGAAATTCAGGACGCTCACCTGAACCGCATCTGCATTTCCAGATACAGGAGACTCCCCATGTGGGTTCCAAAACATTGGATTATCCGCTTGCATCATATATCAGAATAAATGAAGATGGGTTTAAACTTCAGTCATTTACAAAACCGGAATTAAATGATACGGTTTCAAATATTGAATCCAATGAAAACCTTTACGATGCTTTACACCTTATTCCGGGTCAGAAATTAAAATTCAGCGTGAAAAAGGAAAACGAAAGCCAGGAAAAAACTTTTGAATGGGAGGTGAAAAGCGACATCATGAATAATACCTTTATTCATTGCAAGACATCAAAGGCCAAAGCATATTTCAGAAATAAAAACAATATTTTCAGTTTTACAAATTATCATGGAAAGGAAAAAACACTGCTTTATTATTTCTATCTGGGTGGGTTTAAGATCGCAACGGGATATTACAAAAACCTTGTCATTGAAGATAAATATCCTGTTAATATCATAAGGAATAAGGCTTTAAAGATAGTACAGGATTTTATAGCGCCATTTTTCATTTTTATAAAACCTGTTTACAAGTTAAGATATATAAAATCGGATGATAATATTGCGGAAAGCATAATATATCTTGAAAGCTCTGCTGAAATAAAAATTGGCAATAAGACACTTAATAAATTGGCTTTTAAGCTGATTTTCAAGAATAAATCTTTGAATACATTTATCATTAAAACGGAAAACGATACTATTGAAGCAATAAAGCATGATTAAAACAGCCCACGAAAAGTTTTTATGAAAAAGTTGAGAGGAATTATAATACTGATATTTGTTTATTTGCTTGCTGGTGAATCTATTGTTTGTGCAAAAGAACTGGATTTTGTTACTGTTGACAAAGAAACTTATCGGTTGTACCAGGAACAAAAATGGGACTCGCTGATTGACCTTGGCAAAGAAGCCCTGAAACAAAATATTGATTATTACTACTTAAGATACAGACTTGGTGTTGCTTACTACTCAAAGCAAAATTTTGGGAAGGCCATTCAACATTTTCAAAAAGCATATGACTTTAACAAAGATGAAAGCAGTTTACTTGAGTATTTATATTATGCAAATCAAATGCTGAATAGAAAACCGAAATCTTCATTTTATGCCTCAAAATTATCAAAACGAAATACAGTGAATTGGGAAGATTATAAGGATAACATATTGAGTTATTTTTATTTTGAAGGCGGTTATTCACTGAGCAATGATGATGAAAGAAACGGAAATATACATAAACATTTAACGGACAGCACTGCCTTTCTTAACGAGAGCTTATTAGGCAATACAACACATGGAACCCTGGGGTTGGGATTTAATTTGTCAAATCGTATCCGTTTGTTTATTGGGTATAATCAATTGTTCTATAAAAAAAAGAACAAATATATCTATCTTACGGATTTAAAGCTGGATTCAATCAGGGAAATGCAAACAGTGAATTTGTATTATTATTCATTCGAGAATCAATTGCACCAGTCAGAAAATAAAGTTAATCAAAGTGATCTATATACCAACTTCAGAATAAGTCTTGGCAATAACTGGAAAATTATACCATCCTTTCATTATTTGTATGTTACGTATACAAACGAAAGGGTTGAATATGAGCCTGAACATACTAAAGCGATAGAATACTATGATAAGGTTACAGGCCAATATAATTATTTTGATTATATCAAGAACCATTATTACTTTTCTCTAACAGATACTGCTCTGAATAATTATTTGGCAGGAATTGCTGTTAATTATACATACGGTAATTTTGAATTTGGTCTGGGTGGTTTGGTATCCAATCTGAATTTTAAAAAGCAAAAGCAGGTAACTTTCAATATTACTTATTATCCATCCGGAAATATGAACTTTTATGGGTCTACTGATTTTTCATTTTTTGATCAGGTGGATGATAACCAAGGCGGCAATGAACAACGTATCTTGTTCAGGCAAAAAATTGGTTTTAAAGTGTTTTCAAAATGCTGGCTCGAAGGGTCATATATGCAGGGAGACCTTACCAACACAAGCTGGAACAATGCATATTTGGTTTACAATGTTCCTGATAAGATGAATTACATAGCAGGGCTGAATATTTTATTCCCCTTTAACGAAAAGATTGAATTATCTTTGAGATATCAATATCGCTCCAGAAGCGGAAATTATTCACAATATTATATTGATGACATCGGTAAAATATACAACAAAACATTTGACACGGATTATCAAAATCAAACAATCATTGGAGGAATAAAATGGAATCTTTAAAAATGAAAATCAGTAAAACCATCATGATATTGGCCTTAATTGCTTTTGCATTTGTTTTGAATGCACAGGATTATGAGGCGCTTGAAGAAGCTTTTAGCGAAAGCTATACACTCGAAAATGAAGGCAATTACAGTAAAGCCATTGAGCTGATGAAGCAGCAATATGAAGACAATAAAGATATGTATGAACTCAACTTAAGATTGGGATGGTTAACATACTTATCCGGTTCTTTTGTTGAATCCTCAGCCTTTTATAAAAAAGCCATTGACTTAAAACCGGTATCTATAGAAGCCAAATTCGGATATATTTATCCGGCTTCTGCATTAGGAAACTGGGAACAGGTTAAAAACCAATACATTAAAATACTTGAAATAGACCCCGAAAATACACGTGCCAATTATTATATGGGAATGATATACTACGGAAAAGAGGATTTTCAAACAGCCTACAAATATTTTGAGAAAGTGGTAAATCTTTATCCGTTTGAATACGATGCCATTATCATGCTTGCCTGGACAAATTATAAACTGGGAAAACTCCGGGAAGCAAAAATTCTTTTCAATAAAGTTTTGTTGATCCGGCCTGATGATGATTCAGCTCAAGAGGGTCTTGATCTGATAAAATAACCTATGAGTAAGTTTGTTTTATACTAAATCTTACTATAAATGCAAAGCATTTTTCTGTTAGATTTAATATCAGCCGGACGTTTGTGATCAAAAAACCGAAAACATTCCAGGAATAGTTATTTCTTAAATCTCTCCAGAATGGATTTATCATCCAGTTCTTTGGAAAGCGATTCAATGGTTTTTATAGGAACATCCAGCAAATCGAGGATCATCAAACCATCAAGACAATTGTTGAATTTCGGATCTACATTAAATCCGATGATCTCTGCATTCAGTGAAAGATATTTCTTCAGAAGAACCGGAAGCTTGAATTTCGGATCAATATCCTGAATGAACCGGTCGAATTTGCTCATATCATTTTTGGTATGCTTGATAAACATTTCCAGATCAATGTCTTTATCAATTTTTACCTTAAAAGGTTTACGCGGTGTGATAGATTCGGCAAGTTCAAAATTATAATTATTGGCTCTCATAAAGGCCACGGTCATGGATTTTGCGAAATCGGAAAAATAGTTGCTGATGCTCACCGGTCCGATTAAATAACGATATTCAGGATGCTTGAGTAAAAGATACAGGATGCCTTTCCATAGCAGGAACAGGGAAATGGTTTTTCGCTGGTATTCCTTAACGATAAACGACCTGCCTAGTTCTATGGTCTCATTCAGAATGGGTAAAAACTGATTATTGATCCTGAAAAGGGTATTGATATAAAATCCCTTGATCCCGTATAATCCCAAAATATCTTTTCCTTTACCAACCCGGTATCCACCAACGATCTTTTTGTTTTCATCATCCCAGATAAAAAGCTGCTCGTAATATTCATCGTATTCATCAATGTCAATGCTGTTGTTGGTTCCCTCGCCGATCTCCCGGTATGTGATCTCCCGTAATCGTCCGATTTCCTTCATGATATTTGGGATGTTGGGAGAAGGTACACAAAAAACCATATTGTTTTGTATGCTGAACAAATGATACTCCTGCTTGATCCATTCTATTTCCTCTTCAATCTTTTTAGTTGAGACAGCATCAACAATAGGATATCCTTCTGATACATCCGGTTTTATTTTTTCCGTTTTTTGTTTGTAAGATATGCTCAATCCAAATGTCTTGCTTCTTAAAAAGCGGCTGTATTCATTGATGTCGCTGAAAACATCCTGATCACTTACAGGTATTGGACTTCCGATGCGCATTTTAACGACGGTTCCCTGTTTATTGAAAATCTCTTTAACAAGTTGAATTGTTCGCAAAAGGGGATGAAAAAAACCAAGGATATGGAAAGTTCTGCTGTTGTGGCCGTCAAAATAAACTGGAACCACAGGTACTTTTGCCTTTTTGATGAATTTAATAATGGAGTATTGCCATTTGCGGTCTGTAATCCGTTTTTTATCAAAGCGGTATGTGGCAACTTCACCGGAAGGGTAAATGCCAAGAGGTAATCCTTCCCGAAGGTGGTGATACGCTTCGCGAAGGCCTGCCAGACTTGATCTAACGTCTTTGTATTGTTCAAACGGATTTACGGCCAGAAGATACTCATCAAGTGCACCAAGCTTGGAAATCAGGAAGTTAACGAGGATTTTAAAACCAGGTCGTTGCTCAGGAAGTAAACGCATTAGCAAAAGTCCGTCCAGACCACCGTAAGGATGATTGGATATGGTAATAAATGGGCCTTCCTTTGGAATTTTTTGTAGGTCTTCTTCTGATAACTCATATGTAAATCCGAGTTCATCTATGGCAGCGTCAACAAACTCCTGCCCCTTTAATTGTGCCAGCGGTTTGTATTTTTCGTTAAATTCTTTCAGTTTGGTTATCTTCATCAAATACCTGGCAGCACGTTCTCCCCCAAGATATTTAAGATATTTGTTTGCACTAAGAAAATCTTTTGGGGTAATTATATCCATACTGATTTGTTCCTTCCTTGATTTTAGCATACAAATGTATTAAATAATCAGGCTTAAGTCCAGTTTATTAATCTTCTTCCCATTCACGAAAAGGTTTTTTTGTAAGATTAGAATTATAAAACCTGGGATCTTCCGTTACTTCTTTACCGATCCAACCTGGTTTTTCAAACGACTGGTTTTCATGCGAAAGCTCGATCTCGGCAATAACGAGCCCTTCATTGTCTCCAAGAAATTCATCCACTTCCCATGTGTTGTTTTTATATTTGAGAATATAGCGGTATTTATCAATGATTCCTTTTTTACAAAGATTTTCCAGAATCTCGACAGCTTCATCATAAGGTATTTCATACTCGTATTCGTTTCGCTTTGCACCCCTGCTTACTCCTTTGATGGTGAGCAATGCTATCCGGTCCGTGATTCTGATTCTTACGGTTCTCTTTTTTGAACGATTCAGAAAACCCTGGCGGATACGTATCTTTTTTGCAGAATACTTGTATTCATCTGATGTTACCAAGAACTTTCTTTCTATTTCCTGTGGCATTGTATTAACTGGATTGTAAGTGAATAATGTTAATTCCCGTTAATTTACTTATACTTTTTTCCGGCAGGGTGGTTACGTTTGTTTTTTCCGAATTTGGATTAATTTTCTGATCAAATACCTTTTTGGTGCTGTGAAATATGGAGATCAGGAAAATTGCCATCATCTTCCATATAATTCGTTTATGTAGAGATAATAAATATTTACGGGGATAAAAAAAGGCAATCCGAGATGAAAAACGAATTGCCTTTTCATATTTTTCAATTGATGATTATTCTTCAAAATCCGCAGCATTTTTCACGGCCTCTTTTTTTACCGGAGGGCCTACTTTTTGTCTGGGTTTTTCTTTTACAATGGTCATTTCATCTATAAGATTTTGGGCCCCTCCGAATTTATCAATGATAAACAATACATAACGAATGTCAACATTAATACATCTTTGTAATTCGGTTTCAAAGGCAATATCACCACTCATGGCTTCCCAGTTTCCATCAAATGCCAAACCAATGAGCTGGCCTTTGCCATTGATTACGCCACTTCCTGAATTACCACCGGTAATATCATGATTTGTTAGGAAGCAAACTCTCATGGTATCTTCTTCACCATAAGAACCGTAGTCTTTTTCGAGGTAAAGTTTTTTTAATTTTTCAGGAACCACAAATTCCCATGTTGAAGGGTCTTCTTTTTCCATTACGCCGCTTAATGTGGTAAAATAGTTATAATGCACAGCATCAGCCGGATAATAATCATCAACAACACCATACGTCAGTCGCATAGTAAAATTGGCATCGGGATAAAAACTTTTGTCAGTTTTCATTTCACGCAATCCGGCAATAAAAAGCCTTCTGTTTTTATTGAGCTTATCAAGTGAAATTTTTCTTTTTTTATTGATTTTCTTGATGTTGGCATCGAATTTTTGCATGTCTTCAAATGCAGGATCCTTTTCAATGGTTTTTGCTTTGGGATTTTCAAGGAAATCCATCACTTTTTCCTTACTTGAGAAAATGGATTTTCGGAATAACTTTTCGGCATATTTTGAAAAGTTGCCATCATTTTTTTCGCCTTCCTGCTTCAAAAACTCAGGTAGCTGATCATCAGGCACATTCCTGAAATACATTTCATACATCTTTGAAAGCAGTTCCTGATCAATACGTATATCATAATTTTTAAAATGATCTTCTGCCCTTTGTTTCAAAGCTGAAACAATTTCTTTAATAGCTGAATCGCTTGTTTTATCATTTTTCAGGGAATCAGGAAGGGTTTTAAAGCTTTCCGCATAGGAAAGAATTTCAGGGCCACGGTTAATTGCTTCATTGTTATAAACCCGCGAAAGGTTATATTCTTCAATCCGGGAATATGCCTGCTCAATTGAAGGGAGCACGTTTCCATATTTTGCTTTCCGGGTAGGGTTGGCATTTGCCCAGGTGATGAATTCAGTCTCGATTTCTTTCTTTTTGTCATATACTTTTAATCTTTTCAATCCTTTTGTTTGACCGATGAAGTATTTCCAGTAATTGGCCGTGCGCGCATATTTGGAAGCATACTTAAGCCGGGTGGCCGAGTCGGCTTCCATGTATTTCTTCATTATGTTAAGTTTGTTTTCCCTGATATCAACAATGGTCGGATTGGTTTGATCAATGGCCATTTGTATACCGTATGAAGTAAGATACCTGTCAGTAGACCCGGGATAACCGAGTATCATTGAAAAATCTCCTTCTTCATATCCTGAAATTGAGATCGGGAGAAAATGTTTGGGTTTGTAAGGCACATTGTCCGGCGAGTAAGGTGCCGGTTTCCCGTCAGGGGACATATAAACGCGGAATAGTGAGAAATCGCCTGTATGCCTCGGCCACATCCAGTTGTCGGTATCCGCACCGAATTTACCAATGGCTTCGGGTGGTGCACCTACAAATCTTACATCCGGGAAAATCTCGTAAATGAATGTATAATACTCATTTCCTTTAAAAAACTGAGCTACCCTGGCGTTGTAATGTGTTTCCCTTGTAGCCTTTTCTTTGATGTGCTTGATGTTTCGGTTGATAACTTTCTGCCGTTCACTCTCTGACATATTCTCTGTAACCCCGGCCAGCACTTCCTGGGTTGACGGAATGATTTCTTTAAGAAACGTCACCTTTAAGTCTTCAATAGGAATTTCTTCATCTTTGCTATAGGCCCAGAAACCATTCTTTAAAAGGTTTCTTTCCGGAGTGCTTACCGACTGTATTGCTCCGTAACCACAATGGTGGTTGGTAATAAGCAAACCTTTCGGGGAAATTATTTCTCCGGTACAACCCCTGCCAAAAATCACAATGGCATCTTTCAGGCTTGATTCGTTAACACTATAAATTTCCTCAGGGCTCAGCTCAAGACCCATCTTCTTCATTTGCATATAAATCAGTTCTTCAACCAGACCTGGTATCCATATTCCTTCATCCGACCTGGCACTGAAACGGAATCCAAGTGTAAGAACCATCAATAGTATTATTACTTTTTTCATCATACTAAGATTTTATTAAACATATTTTTCTCCTTTATTTACTTTGACATCATTGACGATCTGGCGAATTTTCTGCTCATCCTGCTTTTTACAGATCAGCAAAACACCTTCATCTTCAACAACGATAAAATCTTCCATACCCTGTAGAACAACAAGTTTGTCTTTTGGGACATTTATAATACAATCATTGCTGTCGTATGTTAGAACATTCTTTCCGATAATGGCATTTCCTTCTTCATTTTTATTAAGAATATCATACAGTGAACCCCAGGTACCCAAATCGGACCATCCGAAATCAGACGACAGCACATATACATTTTTTGCTTCTTCCATCACGCCATAGTCAATCGAAATGTTTTTACAAACTGAGTAGGCTTTGGCAATGAATTTGTCTTCCTTGCTGGTATTGTAGATGCCCCTGCCTTCCTTGAAAATGCTGTTGACATCCGAAAGATGCTTATCAAAAGCAGACAGTATGCTTTTCAAAGACCAGATGAAAATACCTGAATTCCATAAGAAATCACCACTTTCGAGGAATGATTGAGCAAGCTCAAAATTGGGTTTTTCAGTAAATGTTTTCACTTTTTTAATACGGGAATCTTTGTCGTAAGTAATATCATCATTGAACTGAATATATCCGTATCCCGTATCAGGACGGCTGGGTTGTATCCCAAGGGTTAATAACCAGGGATTTTCTTCGGCAGCCTTCATGGCGGTGTTGATCACTTCCGTAAATTCATTTTCCTTTAAAATGATATGATCGGAAGGAGCCACAACCATTACTGCATTTTCATTTTCTTCTTTGATTTTATAGCTTGCATAAGCAATACACGGGGCGGTATTTCTCCTGGAGGGTTCACATAAAACCTGGTTTTCAGAAATCTCAGGAAGCTGATCCATAACCAGGTCTTTGTATATTTCGTTGGTAACGATATAAATATTTTCTTTTGGAATGGATTTGGTGAAACGCTCAAATGTCTGCTGAATAAGCGTTTTGCCTGTTCCGAGAATATCAATGAATTGCTTGGGATGTGAAGTTCTGCTCATGGGCCAGAAACGTGATCCGATTCCACCGGCCATAATTACACAATAGCGATTTTTCATGATCATGATTTTATATTTATACGGCAAAGATAGGAAATCGCTGGTAATGGGATTTATTTTATAGGCCGGACAGGAGCCAGCGGATTAACAAAATACATCCTTTTATCATCCAGGCATTCACAGCGATAGCGTTTTCTGAGCTTCTCTATTTTCCTGAATGATTTACCGTTGTGGATGGTAAAAACACTTCCGTCAGGAAGGTCTTTTAACAGAAGTTTGGGATTTTTATCATACTTCATCAGCACAGTTGATAAATGAGTATCACTGCTGCTCGAGGCCGGTGTTTTAACAAAGTGTTGTGCCAGTGCAAGTTCAACATCCTCAGGGAAAATATTTTTGCCTGTAAAGTTTTTAAGCAGGCTTTTGAATTCCTTTTTCCATTCTTTACCGTGCGGTTTTGCTCTGTTTTTATATTTTTCCCAAACAATCAAATGTGCGAGTTCATGCGTAAAAGTGATCAAAAAAGAATAAGGATTCAGATCATGATTAACGGAAATTTTATGAACACCGTTTTGCTGCGGTGACCTGTAATCGCCCAGTTTGGTTTTTCTGTTTCGGCTTATGCGAAGATAAATCCTGTGACGGATTATCCACTCCAAAACAATATCAATTGCTCCCTCAGGCAGATAATTAGCAAGAATATCTCTATACTTTTCCTTCAAAGTTGTTTGTTTTGTTTGATGTTTTATTAAACGACCAGCAACCACAATCAGGATTGTATTTTTTCTTTTTATGAGGATAACGTTGGGTTGAACAGGCCGAAATTATCACACATAGTGAAAAAAATATCAAAACACGAACGAAAAACTTTTTCATATTCCCTCCATTCCTTTGCTGTACAATTTTTCAACGATAAAAGAAATAAATAATTGTCAGTAATTATTTCGTTTATTTTACAATCAGAAAGATAAAATTACAACATTTGCAAATTATGATTAAATTAGCGATCATGAAATGAAAAAAAATATTTTCTTCCATATTGGCAGGTATATTATTCTGATGGGGGAAGCCTTTAAGCGACCTGACAAAGACCGTGTTTTCTGGTCTCATCTGTTCAGGGAGTTTAAAAATCTGGGAGTTGACTCAATCGGAATCGTTGCCATTATATCGGTATTTATGGGAGCAGTTGTTGCCATACAAACTGCATATAATATTGACAGCCCGTTGATTCCATTAACTATGGTTGGATTTACCACCCGGCAATCAGTTATTCTGGAATTCTCTCCAACCATTGTAAGCCTGATTCTCGCCGGGAAAGTAGGTTCAAGGATTGCATCAGAAATAGGAACAATGCGCGTTACCGAACAAATTGATGCCCTGAAGATTATGGGAGTGAATCCGGCTAATTTTCTTATTCTTCCCAAGATAACTGCTTCTATGATTATTAATCCCGTGCTAATTGTTTTAAGTATAGCAATTGCATTATGCGGAGGCTGGCTTGTTTCAATTATTACAGGATTGGTCACACCCCAGGTTTATGTGGAAGGTGTAAGATACTGGTTCGAAGGGTATACGGTTTTCTATGCCCTGATGAAAACAGTAGTTTTTGCTTTCCTTATTGCTTCCGTTTCGGGTTATATGGGTTATTATGTAGAAGGCGGATCTCTTGAGGTGGGAGATTCCAGCACAAAGGCAGTGGTGTACAGTAGTATTCTTATTATAATTTTCAATTTGATCTTAACTCAGTTATTGCTTGCATGATTGAAGCTATAAACATATCAAAATCGTTTGGGAAAAACAAAGTGTTGAATGATATTTCCCTGAAATTTGAAAAAGGAAAAACCAATCTCATCATCGGGCAAAGCGGTTCCGGAAAAACGGTTTTAATGAAGTGCCTGGTAGGTCTTTTTACTGTGGATGAAGGAAGTGTTGAATATGACGGCAGAAATATTTCAAAAATGACATTCAAGCAAAAAAAAGATATTCGCAAGGAACTGGGCATGTTGTTTCAGGGTTCTGCTTTGTTTGATTCTATTACGGTTGAACAAAATGTAATGTTCCCTTTGAATATGTTCAGCAATCAATCGTATGACGAAAAGCTTGAAAGAGTTAACTTTTGCCTCAACAGGGTGAATCTGGAAGATGTAAACCAACTTTTACCCTCGGAGCTGAGTGGGGGTATGAAAAAACGGGTTGCCATTGCAAGAGCAATTTCTATGAATCCCGAGTATTTGTTTTGCGATGAGCCAAATTCAGGACTTGATCCGGTAACATCAGGTGTTATTGACAACCTGATCAGTGAGCTCACAAAAGAATTTCAGATGACAACCATTATCAATACGCATGACATGAATTCGGTACTGAATATTGGTGATACGATTGCTTTTATTTACAAAGGCAAGCTGGGCTGGCAGGGAAACAAGGATGAAATTCTGCATACGGATAATGAAATACTGAATGATTTTGTTTTTGCCACCGAGTTAACAAAAAGAATAAAAAAATAGACCATGAATTTTCTTGACATCATTTTGGGTATTCCTTTGATCTGGGGTGCATACCAGGGATACAGAAAGGGATTTATTATCGAACTGGCATCGCTTGCAGCGCTTATCCTCGGCATTTATGCGGCGATAAACTTTTCTTACGTTATCGGAGACTGGCTGAACAATAACATCAATTGGGATGAAAAATACATCAATATCATTGCATTCATTCTCACTTTTGTAATCGTTGTAATTTTGGTTTACTGGATCGGCAAGATTATTCAGAAATTTATAGATATTTTAATGCTGGGATTTCTCAACCGTATTGCAGGCTTGTTTTTCGGGATAATCAAAGCCGGGTTTTTATTAAGTGTTTTGCTTTTTATTATTAATATTTTTGATGATGACCAGAAACTATTAACCCCGAAAGCAAAACGCAATTCAGCATTATACGGCCCCATTGCATCATTCGCTCCCTATATTATCCCCAAGCTGAACCTTGAAAAGCTGGATGAATATACCAAACCGATTGTTGAGGAGTTTGAGGGGAAATAATAGTCATTATTTGTTTCCATTGTTATTTAACCTGAATTATTCATAAAATAGCTTTTCTTTGTCGTCAGGATAATTCAGAGTTTCACCTTTTTGGTTTAGGAATTATCCGGGTTAAAATTAAATATCAATTAAATTTAGTTTTTTATATTTTTGAGGCCATGTTAATCATTTCACCCAAATAGATAAAAATTTATTAATTATGAAAAAGTTTTATTTGTTATTTATCATTGCCCTTGGATGTTTTTTATCAGGCAAAACACAAGATCTGGTATTAACCTTCACTGGTGAACAAGACGAGTCTTCAGAATATTTAGTACTCGACAGTGTTTTTATCAGGAATACAGCAAGAAACTGTGACACGATATTACGATATCCGGACACAGTTTTAAATCTTTATTACACAAACCAAGATGAAATTATTCCCGATGCTGGTAGTTTTGAAATTATTAAAAACTACCCGAATCCATTTAAAGATTTAACAACATTTGTAATTCATGTTAAATCACCAGCTCAACTAAAAATCTCTGCGAATACTATCATTGGGAAAAAGATAGCCAATTTCTCAGGTAATTTTGAAACAGGTATGCATTTGTTTACCTTCCAGGGAGGAAGTAGTGACCTCTATTTGATTACAGTTTCTGACGGGAAAACAAAGAAATCCATTAAGCTGATCAATGTAAATTCAAACGGCAAATCAGTACAAAAAATCAGATATTTAGGATATCAACCCGAAAACATTGTAACAAAATCAATTATTCAAAACTCACGAAATGAATTTGAGTTTTATGATGGAGATGAATTAAAGTATGTTGGCTTTGCAGAAGGATATGAACTGGGAGTTATATTTGATACACCGAAAATGAATGCAGATTATATTTTCCAATTCGCATTACCGGATACTTTCACCTGTGGAAATCCATATACCGACAAAAGAAATAATAAAGTTTACCAAACCGTTCAGATTGGTGATCAATGCTGGTTTGCTGAAAACCTTAATATAGGTGAAATGATCAATGGAAGTCAAAACCAGCAAGACAATGAAGTATTTGAGAAGTACTGCTATGATAATGATACAAGCAATTGTGCTACTTACGGTGGTTTGTACCAGTATAGTGAGATGATGCAGTATGACACTTCGCGATTTCTTAAAGGGATTTGCCCTGAAGGCTGGCATTTACCAACAGTAAATGAATGGAATACTTTAATAGATTTTGCCGGAGGGCCTTCTCAGGCCGGAAATAAATTGAAAACCGGAGGCAGCACTGGATTTGAGGCCCTTATGAGTGGTTACAGAAATACCGATGGTGATTTTTATAACGCAGGCAGCAATACATGGTTCTGGACTTCTGTTGAAAACAGCAGTACAATGGCTTATTATAACCTGTTAACTCAATCTTCTTCCAATGTACAAAGTGGATACGATGATAAAGATAAAGGATACCCGGTAAGATGCGTTAAAGGATTGCCCATAATTGTTGACAGCAGTGTTGTTGAAATAGACACCAATGTTTATGCATTGATAAGCGATAGCATAGAGCTAAGTCAGGGAATTTACAAATACTATTACACAAACAAAAGAAAGGCAAATGACATCATTGTTAACGATGTGATTATTGGCACAACAGATGAGGGTTATTTAAGAAAAATAGATAACCTGACTGATGAACCGCCAATACTTACCCTTGAGACTTCCCAGGCCAATATGGAAGACGTTTATGAACAAGCGGAATTTACCTTTGATTTTAACCTGGATAGTCTTACAGAAAGATCAAAAAATTATTTTAGTAA
>CAZTAW010000024.1:0-23739 GCA_964611705.1 uncultured Bacteroidales bacterium | reverse complement strand
GCAACAGGTGTATGCTGATATTTACGGAATCCCGTTTTTTGCCTTCTGCCAAAGAAATAAAGCTTATAAAAAGCTTTTTAAAGCCCGGCGGGCTTTTGGTCGTCATGACCGAAATATGGAAATCGGCCGAAGCATTCGCCCAGTGGTATTATCCCAAAGATTTCACCCATGTTTCCTTTTTTCATGAACAGACCTTTGAATTTATTGCCAAAAACTTTGGTTTTATTATATTAGATGCTGTAAATGAAAGAGTGAAACTGATGAAAAAAATGTTATGATGCAAAAGGAAAAAAACGGGATCACGATCCAGGTTCAGAAAGGAGACATTACCCGGCAAGCAGATATGGAAGCCGTGGTAAATGCTGCTAACGCCAGGCTTCTTCCCGGGGGCGGGGTTGCAGGAGCAATTTACGCTGCAGCCGGCCCGGAACTGGTAAAGGAAAGCGAACCACTGGGGCCCATTCGTCCTGGTGAAGCGGTGATCACAAGAGCATACAATTTACCAAACCAATACATCATCCACTGTCTTGGCCCGGTGTATGGCCTTGATAAGCCCGAACCGGAACTGCTGGCAAATTGCTACATCAATGCCCTTAACTTAGCCGACAAGGAAGGTATTTCTTCCATCGCTTTTCCTGCCATCTCAACCGGGGCTTTTGGCTATCCTGTGGAATCTGCTGCCGAAATTGCCCTGTATACCATCCTTGATCTGACTTCAAAGCTTCACCATGTAGAAGTAGTAAGGATGGTTCTTTTCAGTAAAGAGGATTATAAGCTGCATACCGAAAAACTCAGGAGAATTGCTGATGTGTAAATTTAATCCGCCTGAGGCGGACAAGGGTTAATTCCCCGCCCCTTGGGGCGTTTTTAAATATTCCATTTAATACCCCGCTGCTCTGCGGCGGGGTAGTTTATTATGCAGATTGTTATATTGAGCGAAGCGAGATGTCGCCTGGCTATGTTTGTAATGTTGATTTTATAGCCGGACTCTAATTAGAAAGTCGCAATCAACCTTACATTTAACTGCCGTGGTGTCAGGTAATTGGGGACGGCATACAAGCGGTTGTTTACATCTTTTACCCAGAGATATGATACCGTATTGCTGATTTGCAAAAGATTGAATACTTCTGCTGTGATCCATAATGATTCAAAAAACCTGAAGAAACTATTGGGTTTGTGTTGGGTGTTTTCGCCAATTATCTGTTTCGAAAAGCCAATGTCAACCCTCCGGTAAGGTGGTATCCTGAGTGTATGCTGGTATTTTTCGGAATTGGGAGGCCCAAAGGGAAGGCTGCTGCCAAAAACAAGCTTGAGGTGCATTTTATAAGTTGGGTTGTTTGGCAGGTAATCCTGGAAAAACAGGCTGAAGTTTACCCGTTGGTCGGTGGGGCGGGGGATGTAGCCGGGTTCTGTTTTTGTACTGTCAAAAGCGGGATTATCAGGGGATGGGGTTATCATTTGCCCGTCTTCATCAAAATATTCCCAGTAAAAGTCGCCTTCAATATCTTCTTTGGTTTCCATGACGGATAAGCTTGCCCATGATTCAATTCCTTTAACGAATTCACCGTTTACTTTAAAGTCAATACCTGTGGCATAGCCGTGTGCGATGTTTTTGGCATAATAGCGTATTCTCACATTATCCACTTCGTAAGGAATCAGGTTATCAAGGTATTTGTAATAAATCTCGGTAGAAAATTTAAATGGCCTTGACCAGGCAGTGAAATTCCAGTCCATACCCGCTACAAAATGTATGGATCGCTGGGCTTGTATATCTGTGTTGATATTGCCCTGTAAATCCCGTAATTCGCGGTAAAAGGGCGGCTGATAATAAAAACCCGTAGAAAACCTGAACACCATATCCTTTTTCCACCGGTTGGGTTTTATGGCGAAAGTGGCTCTTGGGCTTACCAGAAATTCCTCATTCAAGTCCCAGTAATTGAAACGTACACCGGCAGTAAAAGCCAGGTCATTTTTAAAGCCGGGGTATTCCCATGTGTTTTGAACAAAACCGGTGATTCGGTTCGAATGCAGAGAAATATCGTTACGGGCAACGTTATTCAGCAATAATGCGGGATGTGGAGGATTCGGATTGCCAACCGAGTCAGGAGGTTTTGGAATGGAGAATCCGGCCGAATCTATCATTTCCCATTCATTCAAGCGATCATTTATCATTTCATGCTGAAACTTAATGCCCCAAAGCAAGGTTTTTGTGTCGGTAAGGTAAGATCCTTTATGTTCTGCATTGATCACAGTGGCTTCCAGGTAGTTTCTTGCATGGTCGAGATAGGTGCCAACGCCTTGTGCATTGATGGCGTCCCCGAACTGTTCTTTGCCAAAACTGGTTTCCAGGCGGCCTATCCAGTATTGCCCCTGTATGTCGTAGGTTTCGGATTCATTTGTCTGAAAAGCGGAAGTTATAAACCTGAGGTTAATATTTTTGCCGGGCTTGTATTGCAGCGATAATGCGCCCAGCATGGTTTCATAATTATCAACTTCCTGCCCGTCGAAATAAATATTGAGCTGATAAGCTTCGTTTATGGTACCGAATTTTGTACTGCGGTTTTCGGGAAGCAGCTTATAAGTGTTACTTGCATAATTTCCCAGGAATGAAAGTTCCCATTTTTTGCTGAACCGGTAATTGAACAGGGCCTGCACATCAGAAAAGGAAGGTTTATATTCACCTTTGGTTTGCAGTCCTTTTAAAATATATTGGTTGGATTGATGCCTGACACCTAAGAGGTAAGAAAATTTATTATTCTTTGTTATGCCTTCAACATGCACTGATGCACCCAATAAGCTACCCGAAACCGAGGCATGGAATGCATTGGGATCTTTATACTGTATGTCAAGCACCGAGGACATTTTATCCCCGTACTTTGCATCGAAACCACCGGCAGAAAAAACAATGGATGAAACCAGGTCGGAGTTGATAAAGCTCAATCCTTCCTGTTGCCCCGACCGGATCAGGAATGGACGGTATATTTCAATCCCGTTCACATAAACAAGGTTTTCATCAAAATTCCCACCCCTTACTGAATATTGAGAGCTCAGCTCATTGCTTGAACTTACACCGGGCTGGGTGATGATAAGGTCTTCCACTCCACCTTTAATTGTTGGTATTGATTTGCTTTCAATGGGATTAATACGGATGAAATTCGACTGCCTGATCTGCTTTTCTTTAACTTCAACCGGGTCTAATTCGGTTGCTGTGGATTCGAGAATAAAATTGATCTCCTTTTTTTCATTGGGTTTGAGCCGCACCAACACTGACCTGGGCTTATAACCAATAAAAGAGGCCACGATTTTAAGCTCGCGATTGGCCGGTATTATCAGTGAATAATTTCCTTTATTATCTGATGATGTTCCGATTTGGGTACCCGGTACAGCTACATTAACAAGTTCCAGCTTTTTGTTTTTGTTGTCTTTGATAACACCAAAAACTTCTGCATTTTCCTGTGCCCTGGAAGCAATGGAAATAAGCGCAAAGCAAACAATTATTATCCTGGAATAAATCATTAAGAAATTCTAACGCTGCAAAGATAAATCTATTTTTTACGCTTGAATTTTCCTTCACGCCATGCTTTGATAAACTGATACCAGGCAAAAGGGTTTAGGATTGAAATGGGCTGGGTTTGACCGGCATAATAAAGTTTACGTGTTTCTTTGTACATATAATTTTTATAGTTCATGCTGCCGTCCATCCGGTAACTTTCGGCACGCATTTGCAGTTCTTCTTTATCAAGATTTTTTCTTGCAATTTCAAGGTCGTCATCAGGTATTTCAAGATTAAGAAAAGCTTCTTTAAATTGCTCGATTGTCGGCCAGGGATAGATCACCGTTTCAGCCAGCATAACGGTATCTCTTGTCATTACCTGGATCAGGGAGTAGCGTTTTGCGTTAATGGTATCAGGGATCAGAAATGTATCCCTTTTAAATCCCACTGAGGAAAACACAATGGTATCAAGTTTATTTGCTACAAAAGAGAAATATCCGTAAAAATCGCTTGTTGTTCCCTTGTTGGTGTTTGCAATGATGATGTTGGTAAAAGGGACCGGTTGAATACTGTCGGCGGTAACAACAACGCCCGAAAACTGGATCAGCTCATCTTCTTTTTCCTGGGCTTTTATTTTAAAAGAAAAAGCCATAAAAAAAATAATGAATGCTGATATGGTAATTTTTCGGAACATTATTTGTTTATTGTACGTTAGCAAATATAAGTTTCTTTTAGATGGTACTATGTGGTTTTAACGAATCTTAACAAATTTTATTGAAACAAGTTCATGGTAACAAAAAAAGCTGTTACAACAAATTGCAACAGCTTATTGTTTTGTACTTCGCTTAAAATTTACTACTTTAAAAATCCTTTTGCCCTGGCCTCTTTCACTGCTGCCTGTATTCCTTTTTTGTTGATGGTTCTAATGCCATCGGCAGATACGGTAATGGTGACCCATTTATTTTCTTCCGGGATGTAAAACTTTTTCTTCTGAAGGTTGGGGTAAAACCATCTCTTCGTTTTTATGTTTGAGTGAGAAACACGGTTTCCTGTAATCATCTTTTTACCGGTTATTTCGCAAATCTTAGCCATTGTCTTAATGTTTTCTGTTGTACCTTTTAAAAATGGGGTGCAAAGAACGGAATTTTTGATGAAAAAAACAAGAGAAATAATTAATTATTCCTGAATTTCTTTCCTTAACATATTGAGGGCCTGCAAGGCAGTTTTTCTGATATTTCTTCCGCGGTCTTCGCCGAACAAAAATTTCTTTGCCAGTATTTTTTCCGGAGTAGCAACAGCGATCCAGGTGGTTCCTACCGGTTTCTCCCGGGTTCCACCATCAGGGCCTGCAATACCGGATGTTGCAATTGCATAATCAGTTTTAAACTTGTTTTTAACACCTTTTGCCATTTCAATTACAACTTCTTCGCTTACGGCTCCTTGTTTTTCAAGACTTTCTGCTGAAACAGAGAGCACCTTCATTTTTATTTCATTACTATAAGAAACTACCGATCCGGTATAATATGCTGAACTTCCCGGTACGGAAGTAATTAAATGCGATATATAACCGCCTGTGCAGCTTTCTGCCGTGGCAATGCTTTGTTTTTTTCCGGTGAGAATTTTTCCTATGATCTTTTCCAAAGTATCATTATCAAAACCGAAAATAAGTCCGGGGATGATCTTATAAAGTTTATTGATCTCCTCCTGAACCTGATTTTGCAACTCTTTTTTGTTTTTTCCTCTGGCTGATAATCTTAGTCTTACAATACCCGGTTGGGGCAAATAAGCAAGCTTAATGTTTTCGGGCAGGTTATCTTCCCAACCTGAAATTTTTTCGGAAAGCCATGATTCACCCATTCCCTGTGTGAGAACCGTTTTATGGTAAATCGTATCTGTTTTGAATTTTTTTCTCAACTTCGGAATTACCTGTTCCTCTACCATTGGCTTCATTTCAAAGGGAACACCAGGCATGGAAACATATATTTTTCCGTTTTCCTCGAACCACATACCGGGCGCTGTTCCGTTCTTGTTTTTCAATGGCTCGCAGTTGGCCGGGAGCTCAGCTTGTTTTTTATTCAATTCGGAAACATCATACCCCCTTATTTCAAACAAATGTTTAATGTCATGATATGCTTCTTCATTAAATGTAAAATCGGTATTAAAAAACTCACATAAAGTTTCTTTGGTAATATCATCTTTTGTATGGCCCAATCCTCCTGTAATCAGAATTATATCTGCTCTTTTTTCTGCATCTTTCAGGGTCTGTAATATTTGTTCCCGGTTATCCGATATTGTTGTGATTTGAACAATATACACACCGATCAGGTTCATGGTTTCCGCTATCCAGCTTGAATTGGTGTTTACGACCTGCCCGATAAGAATTTCATCGCCGATGGTAATGATCTCTGCCTTCATGTTTGCAAAATTACTTATAAATTTGTTTCATATTTAAGATAAGCCTATGGAATGTTTCCGGGAATCACAATTAATAATAAATCCGGACGGGACAATCTACCACCTGAAGTTAAGGCCTGAACATATTGCCAATACTGTTATTTTGGTTGGAGATCCCGGGCGGGTAGAAAAAATTTCTTCACATTTCAGTAAGATTGAGATTAAAGTAAGCAATCGTGAAATGATTACCCATACCGGTTACTTTGGCGGGAAACGACTTAGTGTAATCTCTACCGGCATCGGGCCGGATAATATTGATATTGTAGTTAATGAACTGGACGCCCTGGCAAATATTGATTTGCAGAAAAGGATCATCAGATCCAACTTGAAATCCCTGAATTTGATACGTATCGGAACTTCCGGCACAATTCAGCCTGATATTCCGGTTGATACTTTTGGGATTACGGATTATGCGATGGGGATGGATAATATTCCGGATTATTATGATGGTATGCATGCTTTATTTGAAAACAAGATTACGGAAGAGTTCATACAACAAACTTCCTGGCCTGATGAACTTGCCAGGCCCTATGTTATTAAGGCAGATGGTGTATTAAAAGAAAAGATAGGAGAGGATATGATATCGGGGATCACCCTCACAGCTCCCGGTTTTTATGCAGCACAGGGAAGAACATTAAGGATCGGATGCAAATATCCTGATTTGAATGACAGGATTATGCAATTTAAAATGAATGATCTGCGTGTGATCAATTTCGAAATGGAATCTTCAGCGCTATATGCCCTTGGTAAAAAACTCGGGCATCATGTCGTAACAGTATGTGCTATCATTGCCAATCGTGCAAATGAGATATACAGCAGCAATCCGCAAAAACCAGTTGATGAGCTTGTAAGTATTGTGTTGGAGAGGTTAACAGTATAACCAAACAGTTTATTCTAAAAAATTATTCCTAATTTTACACTCAGATTAAGGAAAGCATAATACGTTGTAGTATGAATGAAGGAGTTCAGGATAAGGAACTAAAGGCTTTGATAAGCTTGCTTGACGAGCCCGATGAAAACATTTTCGGGCAGATCAGGAGCAAGATATTTACCTATGGCCCCGAGGCTATTCCTTCACTTGAATATGCATGGGAAAACTCATTTAACAATCAGATGCAGGAACGTATCCTGAATATCATCCGCACCATACAGCTTGATGATCTTTATGATTCGCTGAAAGACTGGGTCAAAAAAGGTAGCCGCGATCTTTTAAGGGGATTTTTACTGGCGTCAAAATATCAATTTCCTGACCAGGATGAGGAAAAGATCACAAAAGATGTTGCACAAATTGTGCAGAATATCTGGCTTGAGCTCAACAATGACCTTACAGGCCTGGAGAAAATAAAGGTGATCAATCATATCCTTTTTGATATCCATAAATTCTCAGCCAACAAAAGTAACTTTTATGCACCTGAGAATTTTTTCCTTAAAAATTTAACAGAAACTAAAAAAGGGAATCCCATTTCTTTAGGAATACTTTACATTACATTATCTCAGAGCCTGAGAATTCCTGTTTTTGGTGTTAACCTGCCCAGGCATTTTATTCTGGCCTACACAGATATTATCGCTGAAAAGGGGCATATGGTTTTTAATGAACAAGATGTTCTCTTTTACATCAATCCATTTAATTACGGTGCTGTTTTTACCAAAAATGAAATTGAACTGTATATCAAGCAGCTCAAGATGACTTCCAGGGATACTTTTTTCAAACCTTGTTCCAACATAACCATTTTAAAACGTCTTTTCACCGAACTGGCCTTTTCCTACGATAAATCAGGGTATGCCGATAAGGCTGATGATATCAGAAAGTTACTTTCTGCATTTAAATGATCAGGAAAAAATCCTGCCAAAGGTTTTTCCAATGATCTTCATATCTGTAATAAAACATTGATCTTTAATGTATTCAAGATTCAGTTTTAATTTGGCAGGCATGATCTCTTCGGTATATGTTTTTTCAGGATCTTGGGATTGGCCGAGAATTTCACTTTCATTTATGTATGCAAGCGAAGCGTAATCGGTAAGCCCTGGCTTTATACTAAGCACTTTTAGTTGTTCATCATTGTAAAGTTTCACATATTTTTCAACTTCCGGCCTTGGTCCTACAAAACTCATATCTCCAATCAGGATATTAAAAAGTTGAGGCAATTCATCCAGTTTGTATTTTCTGAGAAATTGTCCCGCATTTGTCACCCGGGGGTCTCTTCCGCCAACAGTGATCAGGCCTTTTATATCGGAACCAGGGCGCATGGTGCGGAACTTCAGCAGGAAAAACTTTTTTTGGTTTTTTCCGATGCGGATCTGCTTGTAAAATATTTCTCCTTTGGAGTCGGGCATGATCAGTATTGAAATGATGATGAAAAAGGGACTTAGCAGGAGAATCCCTGTAAGAGAAAAAACAATATCAAAAATCCTTTTGCAAATCATAATATTTTTATGAAATGATTAGCATGCATTGTTTTCAACAGCTTTTCTGACTGCCTCAACAACAAGCTTAATTTGTTCGTCCGTCAGATTGTAAAAAACAGGCAGACTGATCTCTCGTGAATAATTCTCAAAAGATACCGGAAAATATTTCATTTTATAGCCCAGGCTTTTATAATAGGTCATCATGGGCAGTGGTACAAAATGCACATTTACAGCAACTTCACATTTAAAAATATCCTGAATGATCGTATCTCTTATATTCTCGTTGATTCCCTTAATCCTTAAAAGATAAGCATGATATGATGATTTTTTTGTTTTGGTTTCGTAAGTGGGAATTTCTGCCCAGTTGAACTTAGAAAACCCAATCGAATAGGTATCAAAAATATGCTTTCGTTTTACGAGCATATCGTCTTCGTATCTTTCTAGCTCAACGATACCCATGGCGGCTGCAATATCCGTCATATTGTATTTATAGCCTGCTTCAACAACATCATATTTCCAGTTGCCGATCTTGAATTTTGCCAGCGCATCTTTTGATTGCCCGTGCAGCGATTTGATATTTAATTCTTTATATATTTCATCATTATCAAATGGTTTTGGCAGATTCAGGCAAACTGCTCCTCCTTCGGCTGTTGTGATGTTTTTTACAGCATGAAATGAAAATACGGTTACATCAGTTAATATTCCTGTTTTCTTGTTTTTGTATTCCGCCCCGATGGAATGGGCAGCATCGGAAAGAACCAGTATTCTTCCCAGTTTTTTCTGAGTTATATTATTGGCATGAAAATTTTTCTTGATTTTTTCGTCCTTTACCAAAGTGTTGATCTCATCATAATCGCATGGAAAACCTGCAATATCCACAGGCATGATCACTTTGGTTTTTTTGGTAATTGCCTTGCGAATACTGTTAACAGCAATATTAAAATCCTTAGGATTAATATCCACAAAAACAGGTTTAGCACCGCAATGGATGATCACATTGGCTGTAGCTGAATAGGTATATGCAGGTAATATTACTTCATCACCTTCTTTAACGCCAAACCATTTCAGCATCAATTCAAGCCCGGCAGATCCGCTGCTGACACATAAAGTTGCAGGATTACCGATGTAATCCCGCAACATTTTTTCAAATTTCCTGGTACGCGGACCGGTTGTGATCCACCCTGATTTCAGGGCAGCAGTTACTTCCCTGATGATCTTATCATCCATTCGTGGCGGGGAAAATGGGATCATGCGTTTTCTTTTAAGAAAGCTAAAACATTGTCTTCAACCCTTTTGTGTACGGTGGTAAGGTCTGATTTTTCAAACTTCTCACCGGTGATCTTTTCAAAAAGCTCGATGTACCTGTCGGAAACGCTTTGAATAAATTCTTCCGGCATATCGGGCATTTCTTGTCCTTCTTTTCCCTGGAAACCCTTATCTATAAGCCATTGTCGGACAAATTCCTTGGAAAGCTGTTTTTGCTTTTCGCCTTTGGCCTGTCTTTCTTCATATCCGTCTTTATAAAAATACCTTGATGAATCCGGAGTGTGGATTTCATCAATCAGGTAAATCCGGTCACCAATTTTGCCGAACTCATATTTTGTATCAACAAGGATCAGGCCCATTTCGGAAGCAATTTCCTGTCCTCTTTCAAAAAGCTTGCGGGTATAATGTTCAAGCATTTCATAATCTGCACCGCAAACCAAATCTGTTTTTACGATCTCTTCTTTTGAAATATCTTCATCATGGCCTACTTCGGCTTTGGTGGTAGGAGTGATAAGCGGTTCGGGAAATTTGTCATTTTCATTCATTCCCTCTGGCATCGGTAATCCGCATATTTCTCTTTTTCCTGCTTTATATTCACGCCAGGCATGACCAGAGAGATAGCCGCGAATAACCATTTCCACCTTGAATGGTTCGCATTTTTTTCCGATTGTAACCATGGGATCCGGTATGGCAATTTTCCAGTTGGGAACTATGTCAGCCGTTGAATCAAGAAACTTAGCGGCGATCTGGTTAAGTACCTGTCCTTTGTAAGGAATGCCTTCCGGTAAAACCACATCAAAGGCGGAAATACGGTCGGTAGCAATCATTACAAGCAATTCATCATTGATGTTATAAACATCACGTACTTTGCCTTGGTAAAGACTTTTTTGTTTGGGTAAATTAAAATCTGTTTTGATAATCGTATTTTCCATAAGTGCATTGATTGATTTATCTTGATTGTTGATGATTATTCTTTCGTGTTTTTTTCGTATGCATTGATGATCTTAGTAACCAGTTTATGCCTGATAATATCTTTTTCGTCAAGGTAAACAAATTTCACCCCTTCAATGTTTGTTAAAATTTTACTGGCATGGATCAATCCTGACTTTTGGTTACGCGGTAAATCCACTTGTGTTATATCACCTGTAACAATAAACTTTGATGAGCGCCCCATACGGGTTAAGAACATTTTCAACTGGTTGGGGGTTGCGTTTTGGGCTTCGTCAAGGATAGCAAATACATTATCAAGCGTACGTCCTCGCATAAATGCAAGCGGCGCAATTTCGATGGTTCCGTCTTCAAGATATGAAAGTAGTTTCTGGGTTGGAAGCATATCACGCAAAGCATCATATAAGGGTTGAAGGTAAGGATCAAGTTTGTCTTTCAGGTCGCCGGGAAGAAATCCAAGATTTTCGCCAGCTTCTACAGCCGGACGGGCAAGTATGATCCTTTTAATTTCCTTATTCTTTAGTGCTTTAACAGCGAGGGCAACAGCCGTATAGGTTTTACCTGTTCCGGCCGGTCCGATAGCTATAAGCAGGTCGTTTTTTTCACTTGCCTTCACCATCTTATTCTGATTGGGGGTACGTGCTTTGATCAGCATGCCATACCGTCCATGAACCAAAACATCACTACTGGTTTCTTTTTCTTTTTCCCGGATGAATTCCTGCTCATCCGATCCGAAAAGCTGCCGGATATCATGTTCGGTAATACGTCCGAACTTCTCATACATCAACAATAACAACTGGAATTTTTTATGGAAATCCGCAGTTTGCTTTTCATCCCCAATTACTTTAATTTCATTACCTCGCGCAATAACCCTGAGTTTCGGAAAAAGTGACTTGATCAGTTTTAAATTAGCGTCATTAACACCATATATCTCCAGTGGATTAATGTTTTCTATGCTAATTAGTTTTTCACTCATTCAGTGCCTTTGATTTTTAAAAAGTCCTTTTAAGATTTATTTCCGACAGAACCTTTATTAATTGTTTGAATATTAATTACTAATTTTGGTTGATGCAAAATTAGTTTAATTTTTGCATTTCCCGAAAGGAATATAGGAAAGCATATGGCAATAATCACATTAACAAGCGATTGGGGGACGAAAGACCACTACCTGCCTGTGGTAAAAGGAAGATTGATAAAACAATTGCCTGATGTAAATATCATTGATATTACGCACGACATCCCGCCATTTAACAGTGTTCAGGCTGCTTTTGTATTGAAGAATTGTTATCGGGAGTTTCCTGATGGAACTATACATATAATAGCCATCAATACTGAAGAGTCGGATAAAAATCCTCATACGGTTGTTTTTGCCGATAAGCAATATTTTATAGGAACGGATGATGGCATTTTTTCAACCATTCTTGATAAAAAACCTGAGAAGATCATTGAGATCACTATAACGCAGGATTCGGATTATTTTACATTTTCAACACGTGATAGATTTATTAAGGCTGCAACTCATATTCTGAAAAAAGAGAAAATTGAGGAATTGGGGCCAGAGAGAAAATCCCTGAACCAAAAGATTGCATTCAAGCCGGTTACGGAAGGAAATGTTATAAAAGGCATGGTGATTTATGTTGATAATTACGAGAATGTAATAACGAATATTTCACAGGAACTTTTTGAAAAATTCAGCAAAGGCAAAAATTTCAGGATTATGTTGCGGGGTGAGGTCATTACAAAATTGCAGCAATCATATACGGATGTGGCCCCGGCAGAAATTGCAGCTCTCTTTAATACTTCAGGATTGCTCGAAATTGCCATCAACCAGGGCAATGCATCCAGCCTTTTAGGATTATACCTTGATGATACCATCAGAATAGAGTTTGAATAATATCTTTTCTTTTTCGGATTTTTGCCAATTATAAACTGCTTTGTAAATGTATTAACTTTGTTCAGGCAAAATGGAGATGCTGATATGAGAGAAAATGGTAAAGAAGAAATAAAAAAACTTGAAGCGCAACACCGGGAACGGTTAAAGGAACTATCTGCAATTAATAAAACAACCAGTATACTTAAAGAAGGCAAGGCCATTGATGAAACATTGCAACACATTGCATTGATTTTACCCAAGGGATGGCAATATCCTGAACATACAGTGGCGAGAATATTTTATGATGGTAATGAATATACTTCACCTGGTTTTGTGCAAACCTCATGGGTGCAAAAGCAAAAATTCGAAACCATTGAAAACAGAAAAGGTTTTATAGAGATTTGTTATACCATGAAGTTCCCGGAAATTGATGAAGGCCCGTTTCTGAAAGAAGAAAGAGATCTGATTTTTAATTTAAGTAATTTGATATCGGGCTATTTAAGTCAGATGGCCGGGAAACAATATATCATCAAAGAACGTCCTCCGGAAGAAAAAATAAAAGATAAAACACAAGTTTACAAGGAATCACCCATTGCCAGCCGCAAACTATTGCAGCGATTCCTTAATAAAAACAATTTCGACAGGGATATTTACCACGACCTGATGCCATTTAAGGTGAAAGAAATATTGCTTGTTGCGAATTTATATGATGCATACAGCATTGAAAAAGAGGGAAGATTCTCAGAACATGTTTTGGGAGAATATCACCAGCTTAACTTAACCTCTGTTCCCAGGATCACAGGAGTTTCTTCTCCCGAAGAAGCTTATGAACAGCTCGAAAACAAGCACTTCGACCTGATCATTATTATGTTGGGAGCAGATAAAAAAACACCTTTGGAACTCAGCGCCTCCATCAAAAACGAATATCCTTATATCCCGATTTTCCTGTTGCTGAATAATAATCGTGATATTGAATTCTATGAACAGGGGAAAAAGAAGGCAGAAGGTATTGACAGGATTTTTGTCTGGAACGGTGACTCAAGAATATTTTTCTCCATGATCAAGCTTGTGGAAGATAAGATCAACATTGAAAATGATACCCAAGTGGGTTTGGTAAGGGTGATCTTGCTGGTTGAGGATTCGCCGAAATATTATTCCAGGTATATGCCGCTTCTTTATAAAATTGTAATGGAACAAACCAAGCGGATTATTGAAGATGTGAGTACGGACGAGTTGTATAAAGTTTTACGATTGCGTGCAAGACCCAAGATCATACTGGTTTCAAATTACGAAGATGCCATTGACCTGATCAATAAATACAAAGATTATTTGCTTTGCCTTATCACGGATGTAAAATACGAACGTGATGGTAAAGCAGATATTAATGCCGGTTTTGAGCTGGTAAAATATGCAAAAGATATGATCAAAGGCTTGCCAACGATCATTCAATCTTCTGAAGAAGATAATGCCATCAAAGCCCATGAGTTAAAATCAACCTTTATCAATAAAAATTCCGAAAGCTTGCTGCAGGATTTCCAGAGCTTTATCACCTATTACCTGGGTTTTGGAAATTTTATATACAGGGATGAAAGGGGACGTCAAATCGGTATGGCAAAATCGTTAAAGGAATTCGAAAATCATTTAAAAACAATCCCTGATGAATCTTTGCTTTATCACGCAAAGAAGGATCATTTTTCGCTTTGGCTGATGGCTCGCGGTGAAATTCAGGCAGCCAAGATTTTAAATCCATACAAGATCACAGATTTTAAAAATTCTGAAAAGCTCAGGGAAGTACTGATAGATGTGATCCAGAAATTCAGGAATGAGCAAAACAAGGGAAAAGTAATACCTTTTGAAGAATCGGCTATAACGGATGAAAGTAATGTAGTTAGCCTTTCGGAAGGTTCAATGGGAGGCAAAGGCCGTGGACTGGCATTTATCAATACCCTGATCAATAATTATGATTTCTCGCAACATGTTCCTGATATCAATATCCGTGCTCCGAAAACATCAGTGATCGGTACGGATGAGTTTGAATATTTTCTGGATAGAAATAAACTCAGGGATAAGATATACAAAATTGAAGATTATGATAAGATTAAACGAATTTTCCTTGACGGGAAATTAACTGATACCCTGGTTAAAAGGCTAAAAATCATACTAAAAAAAATCAATAAGCCATTGGCCATCCGCTCATCCGGTTTGTTTGAAGATTCTCTGATGCAGCCCTTTGCCGGAATTTTTGAAACCTATCTTTTACCCAATAATCATCCAGATGTTAATGTACGGTTGAAACAACTTTGCGATGCTGTTAAACTTGTTTTTGCCTCAACTTTTTCTGAAACGGCGCGCAGCTATATTAATGCCATTAATTATAAGATTGAAGAGGAAAAGATGGCAGTGGTAATTCAGGAGGTTGTGGGGAATGCCTACAATGATGTTTATTATCCTCAAATAAGCGGTGTAGCCCAATCTTATAATTTTTACCCCTTTGCGCATATGAAACCCGAAGAAGGATTTGCCGTTGCAGCCGTTGGTTTGGGTAAATATGTCGTTGACGGCGACAAGGCATTTCGGTTTTCACCCCGATATCCATCGCTTGAGATCAATTCACCCAAAGATCAGTTCAGGAACTCACAGGTGAAGTTTTTTGCTGTTGATATGAAGAAAAAAAACGTAAAACTGCTGGAAGGAGATACCGCCGGATTACGGTTGCTTGATATTGATGATGCAGAGATGCATGGTAATATCAAACATTGCGCATCTGTCTATGATGCAGATAATAACGCAATATACCCGGGAACAAGCAAGCCCGGCCCACGGATTATTAATTTTGCCAACATTTTGAAATATAACTATATCCCGCTTGCCAAAACAATTGAAGTTGTATTGGATGTTGTAAAAGAAGCTATCGGATCACCCGTTGAGATTGAATTTGCCGTTGATCTGAACAAAGACCGTTTTAACAAAGCTTCATTTTATCTTTTGCAGATCAAACCTTTGATAGGTAATGCACAGGATTATAATATTGAAATGGATGATGTTAACAAAGATTCAATTATTCTTTATACGGAAAAGGGAATGGGCAATGGTATTATCAAGGGGATCCGGGATGTTATTTATATTAACAGGGAAGCATTTGACAAGTCGAAAACTGGGGAAATGACCCATGAGATAGATGTTTTGAACAAAAAAATGTGTGAGCAAAACAGGAAATATATTCTGATGGGACCGGGCAGATGGGGAACCCGTGATCGCTGGATTGGAATTCCTGTAAAATGGCCCCAAATTTCCAATGCCAGGATCATTGTTGAGACCGATTTTGAGGATTATCCGCTGGATGCTTCCTCAGGTTCTCACTTTTTCCATAATGTTACTTCAATGAATGTGGGTTATTTTACAGTACAACAGGAAACCACAAACAGCTATATTAAATGGGAAAAGCTTAACAAACAGCAACAGGTGGAAGAGACAAGGTTTTTTAAGCATGTACGATTTAAAGCACCCTTGAAAGTAATGATGGATGGGAAAAAGAGTATTTCATTGATTCTGGATGGGGTTAGAAATTTTTAAGTAATTTAACTAAATTTGTAATCGCCGTCATTTTGATGGTTTTTCTTTCTGTAAAAAGAAAAATAATACAAGCAAATTGATTTGTGATTGATCACAAAGAAGCACCTATTTAACATCAGTAAAAATCACATTCATCCTTAATTTATATCTGGTATAAATAATTTCAGCACAGGTAATTTAACTCATTCATTTCACGTTAAATAAACAGTTGTTGTTAAATATTTAACAAACAATTGATTATGAACGCTTTGTTTGTATTGACAAAGCTTTGGGAATTTTTATTATCATTGTAAGCCTAAAGGATACAGTGGATTAATTGTTTAATTATTAAAGCGGTAAACGATGTACGATTTAATGTCCTTAAAGTTAAAATGTCCGGTATGTGGTCATAGTCTTATGGATCAAGACAGATTAGTAGACAATGAGCCGAGCATCAGGTTGAAAATTCAGATTGATAACAGAAAAGGTGCCATCAATTTGAGCTCGATTTACGGAAGCTATAATTATGTTACTGATGTTGAGATCAATCAAAACGAAATTGCTCATTTCTTTTGTCCGCATTGCAGTGCGAATATAAAGTCAGAGGCAGAATGTCTTTCATGTGGTGCGGGTATGATTCCGCTCTACCTCGACATGGGTGGAAAGGTTAGTTTCTGTTCAAGAAGCGGTTGTAAAAACCATAAAGTTGAATTCGAGGATCTTTCAATTGCACTTAATAAGTTATATCAGGAATACGGTTATAGTGGTAAGGTTGGTGTCAGGGAAAAAAGAAAAAAGACAGAAGTTGTTCCTGAAACAGAAAAGAAAGACGATAATACGGAAGTTATTGAGACGGGAACCTTTTTACAGGCTTATTGCCCTCATTGCAAAAAGAGCCTGATTGAAAATGGTATGCTTAAATTAAAAATTAAGAATGGGGATACGGGTTTTTTGATATTGAGTCCATATTTAAATGTATTTACTTCCAAATCAACCATATACTTGCCGGAGGATAAAGCAGTTTCTGATGTAAGATGTTACCATTGTAATAAGAGTTTGATTGACAAAAACGAATCATGTAAGCGATGTGGATCACCTATTGCAAAAATACAGGTTGGTGCGCGTACCAAATTGCTTGATTTTTACCTGTGTACTAAAAAAGGTTGCAAGTGGCATGGATTAAGCAAGGATGACCTGTATGATATCAGACTTGAAGATAGCTTAGAATGGTAATTTGTTAAAACATCGTTCAACCGACATTAAATTGTAAAAATTATGTTCCAGATTGTTAGAAAACAGGAAATGGCAAGGGGTACAATTATCAGATTTGATCTTAATGCACCCAAGATTGCCAAAAAAGTTAAAGCCGGTCAGTTTGTCATAATCAGGGTAAACGAAACAGGAGAACGTATTCCGCTTACCGTTGCCGATAAAGATGAGTTTGCCGGAATTATCACAATTATATTTCAGGTCGTTGGCAAAACAACCGCTTTGATGCGGTCATTGAACGAAGGTGATATGATCAAAGATGTAGTTGGTCCATTAGGCAAGCCTGCCGAAGTTGAAAACATTGGAACTGTTATCATGATAGGTGGAGGAACAGGTGTGGCGATTCTTCATCATGTGGCCAAGGCATATAAAGAAGCTGGTAATTATGTGATCAGTATCATCGGAGCTCAAACAAAAGAAATGCTGATTCTTGAAAATGAAATGAAGCAGATCAGTGATGAGCTTGTGATTACAACAGATGATGGAAGCTATGGTGAACAGGGATTCGTAACAGACCCACTTAAAAAATATCTTGAAGAAAGATATGATATCAAACTGGTTTATTCCATCGGACCAATTATAATGATGAAATTTGTTTGCAAATTGACCAGGGAATTTGATATGCCGACAATGGTTAGCTTAAATCCAATTATGATTGATGGCACAGGCATGTGCGGAGGATGCAGGGTGAATGTGAGCAATAAAACTCAGTTTTGTTGTGTTGACGGTCCTGATTTTGACGGGCATCAGGTTGATTTTGATGAATTAATCAACAGAAATAATTTATACTTAAAAGAAGAAAAAGACTCATTGTTGTTCTCAATTAGATAAAAAACCGACGCCTATGTTAGATTATGATATTAAATATTTAAAGTTTAAAACATATTTAAACACCTATTGTCCGCATTGTCACAACAGTTTTAACTTAGAAAAAAAGGATGATAAAAGTCTGGATTTCAAAATTAAATATCATGGAGAAGAGGCAGAACTTAGGTTAAGTCCCTATCTTGATGTATTTGAAGTGGAATCATCGGTTAAAATAAAAAAGGATGATACCATTGAAGACCTGATATGTCCGAAATGTAATAAAAGCCTTATCAATAAAGAGGTTCAATGCGGAGAATGTGGTTCGGACGTTGGTGAAGTTTTAATTTCAGCATCCTCAAGGTTAATACCTTTCTATATTTGTACAAAATACGGTTGTGAATGGCATGGACTTACCAGAGCTGATGAAAGGCGAATCAAGCTGAAAATACCACGGCAGGAGATGCCTGAACAGGATCAGAAATTGAGAGTACACAATCATCAGGAAGTACCATATGGTTATACTACTGAGCTGGCTTTGCTTGAAGCCGGAAGATGCCTTCAATGTAAAAATCCCAAATGTGTTGAAGGTTGTCCTGTTAATATTGATATTCCATCATTTATTGCATTGATAGCAGATGAAAAATTTGATGAGGCTGCAAAAAAAATTAAGGAGAGAAATGTTTTACCTGCAATATGTGGACGCGTTTGTCCCCAGGAAAATCAATGCGAGGAAAAATGTATACTGGGCGTGAAAGATGAACCTGTCGCAATAGGAAGGTTGGAACGTTTTGTTGCAGATTATGAAAGAAAGATGGAATTGGTAAAAGTTCCCGTTATAACCCATGACACAGGTAAAAAAATTGCAATTATTGGTTCAGGGCCAGCCGGTCTGACCGTGGCTGCAGATATGCGTCAACTGGGATATTCAGTTACAGTGTATGAGGCTTTACACGAAACAGGTGGCGTTTTAACATACGGAATTCCTGAATTCAGACTACCAAAAGCAATTGTTCAATTCGAAATTGATTACCTGAAAAAGCTGGGTTGTCGTATTGAAATGAACCATGTTATAGGAAATATCCTTACTATAGATGAATTACTCGAACATTTCGATGCTGTCTTTATCGGTGTAGGTGCCGGATTACCAACCTTCATGGGTATTGAAGGTGAGAGCCTTGGCAATGTATTCTCTGCCAATGAATATCTTACCAGAATGAACCTGATGAAAGCTTATAAATTCCCCGAATATGATACACCAAAACCCAAGGCCAATCAAGTAGTTGTTGTCGGTGGTGGAAATGTTGCAATGGACTGTGCAAGAACAGCAATGCGAACTGGTGCAAGTGAGGTAACAATTGTATATCGTAGGTCAAGACATGAATTGCCTGCAAGGGCTGAAGAAGTTCATCATGCAGAGGAGGAGGGCATTAAGTTCAGGTTACTAAATAATCCTGTCAGATATATAGGAACCGATGAAAATAAAATCAAAGCAGTTGAGTGTATTCGCATGAAACTCGGCGAACCTGATGATTCAGGTCGAAGGCGCCCAGTACCTATTGAGGGATCAAACTTTACAATTGACTGCGATATGGCTGTTGTAGCTATCGGTACAGGTCCTAATCCGATATTATTCCAGTCAACACCCGATATGAAACGTAATAAATGGGGCTACATTGAAGTAAACCCGGAAACCAATGAAACTTCCAAACCCAATGTTTATGCAGGAGGTGATATTGTTACCGGTTCGGCTACGGTTATTGAAGCCATGGGCGCCGGCAGAATTGCGGCCAACGCCATGCATAAAAAATTAAGTGGTCAGGATAAAAAGAAAAAATCAACTGCCAGGAAAAAAGCCGGGGTGAAATAATCCTGATTAATTACCGGACAGTAATAAAACGTGTAATTTCTTGATTAATGATTAATTTCCGGAACACTGATGGAGATTCTGGTTGTTATCAGGAGAGGTTTTTCCAATGTGGGATTTAACCTGAATAATTCACAAAATATTCTATTACGAACACAAACCGCTTCAATAGAAAGGAATGCTTTATTTTTGGTGCTCAAAATAGCTACGGCTATTCCTGTGCGCCAAAAATCTGCGCTCCCTTTCTCTTATTGCGTTTTGTGCTCTCATGACGAAATTTCATGAATTAATCAGGTTAAATATATATAGTATTTGTACATGCATTTGATAACAGGTCTTTGTAAATAACTTTTGTTAATTAATTCACAATAAACTGTCTCTTAATTCGTTAAAGTCCTGATTATTACCCTATTTAGACACCATATAAATTAAAGTATCTACTCAATCTCATTGAAACATTTTATAATTTTACCGACCTAAAATTAAATGAGATAACGCGATGCGAGTAGCCAGAATCAGCAAAACAAAACAGGATATTGAGGAACAAAAAGTTGACCTCGAATTACTGAATCCACTTATTGAAAAATACAAAAATAAAAAAGGAAATCTTATTCCATTACTGCAAGGAACACAAGACATATTCGGATATATTCCCCGTGATGCTTTTGAAAAACTATCCCGTGACAGCGGAATTGAATTAAGCGACATTTACGGTGTAGCTACGTTTTACGCCCAATTCAGGCTTAACCCTGTTGGTAAATATATTGTAAAAGTATGTCACGGAACAGCCTGTCATGTTCAAAATGCCAATGAAGTCACTGAATCATTGCAAGATGCACTCAAAATTAAAGACGGTGAAACTACCGAGGATGGATTGTTTACCCTCGAATCTGTTGCATGCCTTGGTTGTTGCTCCCTGGCGCCAGTTATGATGATCGGGGATGAAACCTATGGAAAGCTTGATGGAAAACAGGCAGTTAAGATAGTAAAGAATATTAGGATCAAGGAAAGTAATTAGTTGTTAGTATGAAGTTTGGAGTTTGGAATTATGGCAACATTTAGAAAATTTGAGGATATTGAGGCCTGGCAAAAAGTACAGGCAAAGAATCTGTTTGGGTTGTCAAAATCAGATGAAATCAGTAAAATGATCAATGGTTTGATTACATATCTAAAAGGCACGGAAATTAAAGGATATAAGTTCAAAGAGGATCAGGAATACTATGTTGAATAATATAAAATATAGCACAAAATGAAACTTAACTCCAAACACCAAACACCAAACACCAAACTTCAAACTTTATCTTAACCAATTATGAATATATAAACAATAAATATACATGGAACCTATACAAGTTATCGTCGGACTGGGAAGTTGCGGAATTGCAGCAGGCGCTGGTAAGGTTTTTGAAAAAATCCAGCAATTGAAGACGGCTGAAAACCTCGATTTTGAATTGAAAAAAACTTCATGTGTTGGGATGTGTTACCGGGAACCATTGGTTGAGATCATTGATCAGGATGGTTCTTATCTTTACGGGGATGTTGATGAGGAACGTGCCATTGAAATTCTTGACAAGCACATTGCTCAGCATAATCCTGTAAAAGAATATGTTGTAAAAACCGATCTTTTCAAAACCGTTGATGATGATTACAATGATTCTCAGGTAAGGATAACCCTTCGCAATTGCGGTTTTATAGACCCGGAAAAAATTGAGGAATATGAAGAACGTAATGGGTACCGTGCAATCAGAAAGATTGCAGGTACCGGAATATCCCGCCTGGATGTAATTCAGACCATTCTTAACTCCGGTTTGCGTGGTAGAGGTGGTGGTGGATTTCCCACTGGCTTAAAATGGAAATTTGCCAACAACAACAAATCCGATGAAAAATATATCATCTGTAATGCGGATGAAGGTGACCCCGGTGCTTTCATGGACCGTTCAGTGCTCGAAGGAGATCCGCATAGTGTTATTGAAGGAATGATCATAGGAGCTTATGCAATTGAAGCTACCGGTGGTGTTATATACTGTCGTGCCGAATACCCGCTTGCCATCAAACGTTTGAAGATTGCGATAGAACAGGCACGTGCCAAAGGATATCTTGGTGAAAATATTCTTGGTATTGATGGATTTAGTTTTGATATATTCATCAAAGAAGGAGCAGGTGCATTTGTTTGCGGCGAAGAAACTGCCCTGATCGCATCGGTTGAAGGAGAAAGAGGTATGCCAAGAAAAAGACCGCCTTTTCCGGCTTCGCAAGGTCTCTGGAAAAAGCCGACCAACATCAATAATGTTGAAACATTTGCAAATATACCCTGGATTGTACTTAACGGAGCGGAAGAATATAAAAAATACGGAACGGAAAGAAGCAAGGGAACAAAAGTTTTTGCTCTGGCTGGTAAGATCAAGCGCTCGGGTTTGGTTGAAGTGCCTATGGGAATGAGTATCCGTGATGTAATATTTAAGCTTGGTGGTGGTATTCAGGACGATAAAGAATTCAAAGCCGTGCAGATGGGAGGCCCATCCGGTGGTTGTATTCCTGCTCACCTGGCTGATACCCTGGTTGATTACGACTCGGTAAACGCAACTGGTGCCATTATGGGTTCAGGTGGGATGGTTGTGATGGACGAAACTACCTGTATGATTGATGTTGCCAAATTCTTCCTTGATTTTACACAAAAAGAATCCTGCGGTAAATGTACTTTCTGCCGGATTGGAACAAAAAGGATGCTTGAAATTCTTGAACGAATTACCAACGGAGATGGGCAGGAAGGCGATATAGAAAAACTGGAAGAGTTATCCTATCAGATCAAAGATAGTTCTTTGTGTGGCCTGGGACAGACAGCGCCTAATCCTGTTTTAACAACCATTAAGTATTTCAGGTATGAATACGAAGCCCATATCAGGGATAAAAAATGCCCGGCCAAAGTTTGTAAGAAATTATTGACTTATGAAATTGATCCTGAAAAATGTACCGGATGTACGGTTTGTGCCAAAAATTGTCCCACAAACTGTATTGATGGTGAAAGAAAAGAGGTTCATGTAATACGTCAGGAAGATTGTATTCAATGTGGCACATGTTACAGCAAATGTAAATTTGACGCAATCATCGTTTCATAAATTAAAATATTGTAATTAAAAGGATTTGTCGAAATGAGCGAACGACTGAATGTTATATTAAACGGAAAGATCACACAGGCATACAAAGGAGAAACAATACTTGAACTGTGCCGCAGAAATGATATTGAAATTCCTACACTTTGTCATGATGACAGGTTAAAACCATATACATCCTGTTTTGTTTGTGTTGTTGAAGTTGAAGGAATGAAAGGGCTTCAGCCTTCCTGTTCTACCAAAGTTATGGAAGGCATGAAAATAGAAACCGAAAACAGCCGTGTAAACAAAGCCAGAAAAACAGCCCTTGACCTGCTTGTAAGTAATCACTATGCCGATTGCCTTGGCCCGTGTATACAAAAATGCCCTGCAGGTGTTGATGTTCAGGGTTATATTTCTTTGATTGAAAAAGGTCAGTACCACGATGCTGTGGCATTGATCAAAGAAACCAATCCCTTCCCGGCAGTATGCGGTCGTGTATGTGTAAGACCTTGTGAGGCAGCCTGCCGAAGAAACCTGCTTGATGAAGGAGCACCGGTAGGTATTGATTACCTAAAACGTTTTGCATCTGATATAGATTTGGAATCACCCAATAAATTCAAACCCGAACTAAAACCCTCAACCGGTAAAAAAGTTGCTGTAATTGGCGGCGGTCCTGGAGGGATGTCTGCTGCCTTCTTCCTTCAGAAAGAAGGAC
>CAZTAW010000023.1:0-23756 GCA_964611705.1 uncultured Bacteroidales bacterium | reverse complement strand
ATCGTGCTGGTGGGATTGATTGCCTTCCGTGATTGGAAAATACCCCTGTATTCATTGATAGTGATTTTTATTACGGGGAAAGTTATAGATGTTGTACTTGAAGGTATAGGGTACGAAAAAACAATTTTTATAGTTTCGGAAAAATACGAAGAGATACGCAATAAGATCATTAATGATTTGAACAGGGGCGGTACATATCTTTGTGGAAAAGGTATGTTTAACAATAAAGAAAAGACCATTATATTCACAGTAGTCAACAGAAGAGAAGTGGCGATGTTACAGGAATTCATCCATAAGGTGGACCCAAAAGCATTCTTAACCGTTATTAATGCCAATGAAATATTGGGTAACGGATTTAAATCATTACATGAAAAAATTCAGGAAGACTAAATCATTTGGTCAGAATAAATGATTTACGATATCATTTCGCAAGGCCCAGAATAGTATTCCAAAAAGTATAACCATACCTACTATTTGCGCATACTCAAGAAATTTATCGCTGGGTTTTCTTCCGCTGATCATCTCATATAATACAAACATAACATGTCCTCCATCCAATGCAGGAATTGGCAGAATATTGAGGATTGCCAGCATTATACTAAGAAACGCAGTCAGCCGCCAGAAAGTTTCCCAATGCCAGTCGGAAGGGAAAATACTTCCGATTGTTATAAAACTTCCAACCGATTCATAGGCTTTAACCTCCGGCGAGAAAATAAGCTTTAATTGTTTTATATACTCACCAATACCTTTGTATGCTTTTACAACACCAGCAGGTATGGCCTCAACGAAGGTATAATGTTTTTGGGCCAAATTAAAATAAACCTGAAGTGAATCATTGGGATAAACCCCGATTTTTCCTTCCTCCGGTACCGGAATACTATAATCAAGGGTGTCTTTTTGCCTGACAACCGTCAAGATTATTGCTTCCCCTTTATATTTTGGTATTTCTTTTACATATTCATCAAAAAACAATAAGGGTTGTTGGTTCAACGCTATTACATGATCGCCTGCCTCCAATCCTGCTTCTTTGGCAGTGGAATTGTCGGCAAATTGTCCAACCAGGTATGGTATCCTGAAACTAATGAATGTTGGTGATTTAACTTTTGTGAGCTTGTTAAGGAAACCTTCAGGTATTTGAATTGACTTTTCTTTACCATCGCGAACAATTTGCACGGTTTTAACCTGATCAAGCAAAAGCGTTGCAGGTATTCTTGAAAAATTTTCAACTTTATTACTATCCAGTGCAATGATCTTATCGCCGGTTTGCAATCCCATTTCAACAGCAATGGAATTACAACTGATGCCATATTTATTTACTTCTGAGGTTGGCAGGTATTGCTCTCCCCAGGTAAATAGCATTAGGATATAAATGCAAATGGCAAGGATGACATTAACAATAACACCGCCCAGCATAATGATAAGCCTCTGCCAGGCAGGTTTCGACCTGAATTCCCAGGATTGGGGCGGTTTCTTCATCTGTTCTTTATCCATTGACTCATCAATCATTCCGGCAATCTTGACATATCCGCCCAGCGGCAACCAGCCCAGGCCGTATTCGGTTTCTCCTATCTTGAATTTAAAAACCGAAAACCAGGGATTAAAAAACAAATAAAATTTTTCTACCCTTGCCTTGAATATCTTAGCTGCGATAAAATGACCAAACTCATGAAAAATCACAAGAATGGATAAGCTGAATATCAATTGTACGATCTTAATAAATATGTCCATTTCTTTCCCTTAAAATTATCCCTGAATAATATTTTTTGCTATTTCTCTAGTTTCTTTGTCAGTCTCGAATAACACCTTAATATCCGGTTCTTTATCGTAGCTTACTTTCCCCATGCAGGATTCAATCACTTCTGACATTCCTGTGAAGCTTATCCGGTCATTTAAAAATGAGGAAACTGCAATTTCATTAGCTGCATTTAAAACACAGGGCATATTTCCTCCTTTTTTGAGCGCTTCAAAAGCGAGTGCAAGATTACGAAAATTTTTTAAATCAGGCTGTTCAAAAGTCAGGTTCGGATATTTATTAAAATCAAAACGATTGAAATCAGATTTTAATCTTAACGGAAAAGAAAGTGCGTACAATATGGGTAAACGCATGTCAGGAAGGCCCATTTGGGCTTTGATGGATCCATCTTCAAATTGCACCATGGAATGTATGATAGACTGGGGATGAACGATCACATCTATCTGATGGGATTCCAGGTCGAAAAGCCATTTGGCTTCAATTACTTCAAGTCCCTTGTTCATCAATGAAGCCGAATCAATGGTAATCTTGCAACCCATATCCCAGTTGGGATGATCCAATGCCTGTTCTTTTGATACTTTTTCAAGATATTTTTTATCCTTCCCGCGAAACGGCCCACCCGAAGCTGTCAGGTATATTTTTTCAATTTTGTTCTCCCCCTCCCCCATCAAACACTGGTAGATTGCGGAGTGTTCCGAATCAACCGGGATGATGGCCGATTTGTTTTCACACGCTAATTGTTTGATCAATTCACCGGCAACAACCAGGGTTTCTTTGTTAGCCAGAGCAATCTGCTTATTTGCCTTCAATGCATTTATTGTTGGCAATAAACCTGAAAATCCCACAAGGGCTACCAAAACAATATCAACCATATCAGAATCAACAACCTGCTCAATGGATTCGCTACCAGAAAAGATCTTAATATCATATTTTTCCAGTGCATCTTTTACTTTTCTGTAATGCTTTTTATTGCCAATTACCACGGTGGAGGGTTTGTATCTCATCGCCTGATCAATCAGCAAATCCGCATTATTCAACCCGGTGATTACTTCAAGCTGAAACAGGTTTTCATATGCCTCAATAACTTCCAGCGACTGGGTACCAATTGAACCGGTTGATCCAAGTATAGCGATTTTTTTTATCATTCCTTATTATTTTAAAAAGCAATATATTCCAATGGATTAACGGGCGTCCCGTTATGCCAGAGTTCAAAATGTAAATGCGGACCCGTGCTTAGTTCACCGGTTTCTCCGACAATAGCAATAGGTTCACCTGCATTTACATAACTTCCAATTTTTTTTAATAATGAAGAATTATGCTTGTATACCGATATGTAATTCCCCGGATGCATAATACCAATCACATAGCCTGTTTCCAATGTCCAGTCAGAAAAAATTACAGTTCCTTCCAAAGTAGCTTTCACAGATTCGTTACTCCTGCTCACAATATCAATACCATAGTGTTTATTGGCAAGATCGAAATTATTCGTAATGGTTCCTTTCAGAGGTGTAAAAAAACTCAGCTTGGCATTTGTGGTATATTCAAAAGGATTTTGATTTTCGTAAATATACAGATTATACTGATTTTGTTTTTCATATTGTGCCCTGAAGATAGAATCCTGTGTGGATCTTTGTAATGTAATGGTATCGTAATTCACACTCTTTACACTCTCGGTAACAAGTGTATCGTTGATTTCATTACCTTCTATTATATCACGGATTGTGTTGATGTAAATATCTTTTTGCCTGACAACCATTTCAAGCGAATCGGCCTTTTGTTCATTAGCATAAACTCTTTTAGGCAAAGTAGGATCCATATATCCGGGAATGTATTCCCTGAGTGGTGTAAAAGCAATGATCACAGTCGTTAAAAGAATGAGTATTATAGCGACTGTTCCCAGGAATACAAATACATTCAAACGGGTTAGCTTGAAGGAAAAACGTTCCTCATAAGTTTCATAATTCAAAACTACAAGACGGTATTTGCTCATCAATTTCTGATACCATCTTCTTTTATCTTTCCTTTGGGTTTTTCCCATAAAACAAGCTTTTTGAAAAAACAAAGATAAAAAAAATGACCTTGCATCAACAACAGGTAAATACTTCAAATCATGTCTTTTTATTATTTTTGCTGCTTTTCTTGTAAAATAAAATATTTTTGTGAATTAACAGTTATTAAACCAAACAATTTAAGGTCATTAAGGAGTCTGTGAAAATTAAAAGCTACAAAACATTTCTATTTTTTTTAGTATTGGTTCAAATGGCAGTTTTGATTTCCTGCTCAACTAAAAAGAATACATTTACCAGACGCGTATACCATAATTTAACTGCGCACTACAACGCTTTCTGGAACGGCAGGGAAAGCTTCAGACAAGGTGTAATGGAACTCCAAAACAAGCTGCATGATAACTACAACGAAATATTAGCTGTATATAAATACGGAACAAAAACCGAAGCACAATCAGTTAACCCGGCAATGGATAAGGCCATTGAAAAAGCCTCTATGGTTATTCAGCAGCATTCGATGGAATTCGGCGGAAAAGAATATGTCAGGTGGATTGATGATTGTTACATGCTTATCGGAAAATCATATTTCTATAAACATGAATATGTTAGCGCAAGAAGGAGTTTCAACTTTGTAGCAAACGAATATCCTGATAATGATATCAAGTATGTGGCTTTATTATGGCTGGCCAAGACATACAACCAGATGGGCCAATTTGAAAAATCAGAACCTTTGCTCAAATCATTACAGGAAAAAGTTGGCGAGGAAAGATTTCCATATAAAGTTGAAAAGGAGCTACCGCTTGTTCTGGCAAATGCCTATATCTTACAGGAGAAATATGAAAGCGCCATTGACCCGCTTATCAGAGGAATTGAGTTGAATAACAAACGCGATCTTGTAACACGGCTCAAGTTTATCCTCGCCCAGATCTATCAGAAAAACGACAATCTAACCGAAGCAACCGATCTCTACCTTAACGTTATTAAAAGAAACCCATCTTATGAAATGGCTTTTCAGGCAAAGATCAACCTGGCCAAATCATATGACAGCCAGTCAGGTGATCGAGAAAAGATCATAAAAACGCTCACCAAAATGCTCAAAGATGTTAAAAATGAAGAGTACAAAGATCAGATATATTACGCACTTGCGGAAATTGCATTAAAAGACCAGCAGGATTCACTGGCACAAAGCTACCTGAGCTTATCAGTGGCAAACAGCACAAATAACAATTATCAAAAGACAATTTCCTCTCTAAAACTTGCCGATATTTATTTTGAAGGCAATAAGTACAAGCTGGCCGGAGCATATTATGACACGGCCATGCAGGCTATTCCAGGAGATTTCCCAAACATTGAAGAATTAAAAAACAGAGCAGAAATTCTTTCAAGCCTGGTGGATAATCTGGTTGTTATTCAAACTGAAGATAGTTTACAAAGATTGGCACAGATGCCCGAGTCGCAAAGGCTGAAAATCATTGATGGCATTATTGAAAAACTGGTAGAAGAAGAACAAAAAAAAGCGGAGGAAGAGCTTTTAAAACGGCAAAACAGAATGTACGACCAGGATGCCGGATTTAATGATTTTGCTTCGGAAGGAGGATGGTATTTCTATAATAATTCGGCCAAAAGCCAGGGATACACCGAATTTATTCAAAAATGGGGCGACAGAAAGCTGGAAGACCTCTGGAGACTGTCAAACAAACGCACCATGTCGTTTGGCAGTGATGAAAAATAAATGATGGCCGCTGATTCTATCAGCGTGGATAGCACCTTAGCAAAAGTGCAGGACCCCATGAAACGATCTTATTATTTGCAAAATATACCTTTAACAGAAGAAGATATCCTTGCATCAAACAATAAAATAAAGGAAGCATATTTTAATTTGGGTAAACTTTACAAGGAAGGCCTTGAAGATTTACCCAAATCAAAAGAAGCCTTTCTGACTTTAATCGCACGATTTCCTGAAAATAAATACCTGCTTGAAACTTATTATAATCTCTATAAATTGTACGAGAATGACGGGGATACAGAAAACATGGAATTGTATAAAAACCTCATATTATCAAACTTCCCCGACAGCGATTTTGCCAAAGTAATTGAAAACCCGAACTACTTTGAAGAACTGGCCTCCCGGCAAAACGAAGCAGAAAAACTCTATGCCAGAACCTACAAAGCTTTTAAAGAAAGGCAATATTTTTTGGTTATCAATTATGCCGATAATGCCATTGAAAGTTATCAGGACACCTCATTATTACCCAGGTTTGAATATCTGAGAGCGCTTTCACTGGGTAAAGTTGAAGTAGTGGATACTTTATTGCTTGCCCTCACGCATATTATCAGAACATATCCAAAAAGCGAGATAACTCCGATGGCAAGAAATATCATGCAAAAATATAAAGGTGAAGGTGAAGATACCGGAGAAACCGATATACCCGCTGGGAAACCCGATATACCCTTTAAATATACGCCCAATGAATCGCACTTTTTTGTGGTTGTAGCAAACCGTGATAGCGTGAATACCTCGGCACTCAAAGTTCGGTTATCCGATTTTGACAGGAAATATTTCAGCCTTCGAAAACTCAAAATCAATAGTTTTCTATACGATAACAAACAACAGTTGGTAACGGTTAATGCTTTCGAAAATAAGGAAGATGCAATGAATTACTATAATGTAATTGCTGAAAACGAATATGTGTTTGCAAATCTCAATCCAAAGAGCTATTACTTTTTTGTGATCTCAAACACAAACTATCCAATACTCATTAAGCAAAAGAACCTCAGCACGTATTTAAAGTATTTTGAAAACAAATATCTTAAATAATTATATATTTGTGTTAAATAAAAGGAAGTCGAAAAATATGGCAAAAACAAACGGAAGTGATAATCACTCGGTAAACTTACTGGGTGCGGGAACAGTTATTAAAGGAGATATTGAATCGGATGGTGACTTTAGAATTGACGGTAAGCTACAGGGTTCCATTGTTTCGAAGGGGAAAATAGTAATAGGAAACACCGGACAGGTGGAAGGTGAAGTTACCTGCCAAAATGCTGATGTGTCAGGAAATATAAAGGCAAACATCCGGGTAAGAGAACTGCTTACACTAAAATCTACTTCGGTTATCAATGGAGATATCATCACAGGAAAACTCTCCATTGAGCCCGGTGCCAAATTCACAGGATCTTGTGATATGGGAGAAAACAAATTACAGGGAAATACAGTTCCCAACAGAAATGAAAAATCAGGACGAAAAGAAAAAACTGCTTGAGAATTACGCAAAATACACCACCATTTCCTTTCAAATGATCGTTATTATTCTGGCCGGTGTTTTTGGCGGTATACAACTTGATAAGATAGTAAATTGGGAAACCCCTGTGTTTACAATAATTTTATCTATATTATCTGTTATTTTTTCCATCTATTATGTGACCAAAGATTTACTCAGAACAAAAAAGTAATGAATCCATTCAAAAAATTTCTGCAAAAGCTAATTATTTACACAATCATTTTAACCACCATAGGTCTTGTTTTTTATTTTCTCGCACCCGATCATGCTGTTTCACCCACCCTGCCGTATATCAACATTTTCTTTTTCATTGTAACCCTGTTGACGTATTACACAACTCTGAGGCACATCCGGCAAAAAGCAAGTCGTTTTGTAAACTATTACCTGATTGCCACTTTTGCCAAGTTATTTCTTTTTATCATTGTAATTGTTTTATACCTCTATATGAACAAACAAGATGCTTTGAAATTTGTAGTAAGCTTTTTTATTTATTATTTGCTTTATAGTATATTTGAAGTCAGAGAGATTATGAAGATTATCCGAAACAGCAACAAAAAGGGAAAATGATTACACGCTACAGACTTCATTTTTATTACCGGATAACAATTCTAAGCCTGTTTTTTGTTTTATGTACCACAATTGCTTACCCTCAGTTTTTTGGCAAATACGAAAGAATTGACAGTAGCTATGTAATGGAATATAAGGGATTTGTTACATCCCGATTTTACCTGCTCAGCGAAAGTATCGGTTTTAATATACTTCCCGCCAACGTAGAGCAGGATCTGATATACTACCCCAATATCAAAACAAAAGTTGGGCTGGCGGCATTTTATAAATGGTACGGACTGGGGCTTGCAGTACGAAATCCTTTTTACAAAAGGACCTCTCACAGCAAAGGAAAATCCAGGATTATTGATTTGCGCATAAACGGATACGGACGAGCTTTTTCAATGGAACTATCTTACCAGGACTATCACGGTTTCTATTTAAAAAACACAAAAGATGTTTTCGGATCATTAATCAATACTGAAGAACATTACAAAAGACCGGATATGCAAATCAAAGCAATCGGTTGTATTTTTTATTTTCTCCCCAATTATGAGCGTCATTCCATCAGGGCTGCTTACATTCAAACAGAAAAACAACTAAAAAGCAGCGGCTCACTAATGTTCGTACCTTCTTTTTTATTTGTAAGCCTGAATGCCGACAGTTCACTAATACCGCATCACTATGCCCAAAAGTATAATATTCCTGATAATGAACATATTATTGATGGTAAGTTCTGGACAACTGGTATGTCAGTCGGATATTCCTATACCCTGGTTTTTTTGAAAAATTTTTACGTCAATCTCTCTTTTGTTCCGGGTGTTTTTCATCGTTCAAGAAACTACTCAACCAATGACGGAGCGAACAAAGACAACAGGTTAACTGTTTTATGGCTGGGAAGAGGTGCTTTAGGTTACGATACAAAAAAGTTCTTTATCGGAGCCGGAGGCGTGTACGGATATAATAATGCTCCCTTCCCTGAAGGTAATATTTCATACAACTTCGATCTTAAACAATTCAGGGTTTGGATCGGGACAAGATTCAATGTAAAAAAACAAAAAAACAAATAACATAAAGAAAAGCTTTACATTTGTTTTGTAAACATTTACTTTTATGATGTATATAACAAGAAGAGAACGTTTTAATGCTGCTCACAGGTTATTTAGACCGGATTATTCGGATGAAGAAAACCTGCAAGTTTTTGGTAAATGCTCAAATCCAAACTGGCATGGGCATAATTATGAACTGTTCATCACCGTAAAAGGAAACATCAATCCCGAAACAGGCTTTCTTGCTAATCTTAAAGACCTTTCAAAACTCATTAATGAGAAAGTGATCCATAAACTCGATCATAAAAACATCAATATTGAAGTGGATTTTATGCAAGGGAAATACGCATCAACTGAAAATTTGGCAGTTTCTATCTGGAAACAATTAGCAGATGAAATAAAAAATATTGGCGCAGAGCTGCATTGTGTAAAAGTTTGCGAATCAGAAAATAATTTTGTTGAATATTTTGGAGATTAACAATGGAAAACAAGAAAAAATATTTGGAAAAGGTTTACTATAAGGAAAACGGTGATCTTGATTACGAAAGAATAGAAGCCCATAACCCGGAAAAAATAAGAAAGCTAAGCAAGCATTACCGGGCCGTGCTTGATTTACTTGGTGAAGATACTTCTCGTGAAGGTTTATTGGACACACCAACCCGTGTTGCAAAAGCAATGCAATTTTTAACACACGGATATGATATTGATCCGGTTAAGATCCTGGAATCGGCCCGTTTCAGAGAGGATTACAAAGAAATGGTGATTGTAAAGGATATAGATATCTTTTCCATGTGCGAACATCATATGATCCCCTTTATCGGGAAAGCCCATGTTGCATACATACCAAACAACTACATAACCGGATTGAGCAAAATTGCCCGCGTTGTTGAAGCCTATGCACGAAGATTTCAGGTGCAGGAAAGACTGACAAGACAGATCAAGGAAGCAATTTGTAACACATTAAAACCACTGGGTGTAGCAGTTGTAATTGAGGCACAACATTTGTGTATGGTGATGCGTGGTGTGCAGAAACAAAACTCAGTGACAACAACGTCAGATTTTACAGGTGCATTCGAACATGAAAAAACACGCGAAGAGTTTATTCATTTGATAGGCTCAAAATTGCATTAAATGTAAAATATCGGTAATCAGTAAACGTTACTTAAAAAATTTATAACTTATGAATAATGTTAGCAGACGTGGCGATTATGAAATAAATATCTCAAAGCAGGAAAGCATATCCCTGTCAAAAACATTCTTATCCAATGTTTTTTCATGGATGTTTCTTGCATTGGCGATCACTGCTTTGATATCTTATGTGTTTGGAACCAATGCTGAACTAATGAAACATCTTTACAATACCACTTCGCAGGGAGGTATCAGCCCGACAATGCTGGGATGGATAGTTTTTCTTTCTCCTCTTGGTTTTGTACTTTTGATGTCCTTTGGATTTCAGAAACTCTCAGCAGGTACGCTCTCATTATTATTTATAGTATTTGCCATTCTGCTCGGGATGAGTCTTAGTTCCATCTTCCGGGTTTATACACAAGAAAGTATTTTCCTGACATTTGCCGTTACAGCCGGGATGTTCGGATTCATGGCAGTTGTTGGTTATACAACAAAAACCGATCTTACAAAGCTTGGTTCAATCCTGATGATGGGATTATTCGGTATCATCATCGCACTGCTCATAAATATGTTCATTGGCAGTGCGCAATTGGATTATATCATCAGCATTATTGGGGTAATTGTTTTTACAGGCCTAACAGCATACGATGTGCAAATGCTTAAAAGAGTTGGTTTGGGATTGGAATACGACAATCAAACCACAAGAAAACTGGTGATTATAGGTGCATTAAGATTATATCTTGATTTTATTAATTTATTTTTATTTTTGCTGAGATTTTTAGGAAGCAGAAAATAACAAAAGATCATTACTTATTGACGAAATATCTATCTCCGGAAGTATCTGCAGGTAATTAAAAATCAAAATCTAAAAATATGAAAGCATATGTTTTCCCTGGTCAGGGGGCTCAGTTTGTTGGAATGGGAAAAGACTTATATGAAAATTCTTCCCTTGCAAAAGAATTGTTCGAAAAAGCAAATCATATATTAAAATTCATGATAACCGATCTGATGTTTGAAGGAACAGACGATGACCTGAAACAAACCAAAGTAACGCAACCTGCTATTTTCCTTCATTCGGTAATCCTGGTGAAAACCCATGGTGAAAATTTTAAACCGGACATGGTCGCAGGACACTCACTTGGTGAGTTTTCGGCGCTGGTTGCCAATAAGACCCTCACATTTGAAGATGGTCTCAGGCTGGTTTCAAAACGTGCGCAGGCTATGCAAAAAGCCTGTGAAATGAATCCATCAACCATGGCCGCAATACTTGGTCTGGATGATAAAGTTGTTGAAAAAGTACTTGAAACCATTGATGAAATTGTGGTTCCTGCCAATTACAATTCACCGGGTCAGCTTGTTATTTCAGGTTCGAATGAGGGTATTAAGATCGCTTGCGAGAAGCTTAAAGAAACCGGTGCAAAGCGCGCACTTCCCTTAAAAGTTGGAGGTGCTTTTCATTCTCCTTTAATGGAGTCTGCGAGGGTTGAGCTTGCTGAGGCAATTAAAAATACAAGGTTCAGCAAAGGAGCATGTCCGATTTATCAAAATGTCACAGGTCAGTCCGTTAATGATCCTGAAATCATTAAAACCAATCTGATTGCCCAATTGACCTCTCCCGTTCGCTGGACACAGATCATGAAGAATATGATTGCAGATGGCGCCAAAGAAATTATTGAAGTGGGTCCCGGAACTGTGCTACAGGGTTTATTCAAGAAGCTCGATAAAAACCTGAATACCAGAAGCGCGTAGTCTTTACCGAAGTACCGGTAACATTTTTTCTGATTTATTATTCATTTGGAAACCGTTGAGACAGGTTGCGGAAGTATGCTTCCATCAATTCCTGAGCCGCGACATATGAGCTAATCTCATCATTGAGTACTTTTTGCTTATACACTTCAAGCTTTTGCTTAATAACAGGATTATTGAAAAAACTATCTGTGAGATTATCTTTAATGGTATCAATCATAATTCTCACAGCCTGTTCCTGTCGGTTTTTATTAAAATACCCGTTACCTTTTGTGAGTTCCATATAATCAAGAACAATTTCCCAGATTTCTTTGATACCTTCAATATATAAAGATGAGCAGGTATCAACTCTTGGAATCCATCCGGATTTCGCAGGTGGGAATAGATGAAGCGCATTTTCATATTCCCGTTTTGCTAATTTCGCCTTTTTAAGATTATCACCGTCTGCTTTGTTAATCACGATAGCATCAGCCATCTCCATGATACCTTTCTTTATTCCCTGCAATTCATCACCGGCCCCGGCCAGCATAAGCAAAAGAAAAAAATCAACCATTGCATGAACAGCTATTTCCGACTGTCCTACCCCCACTGTTTCAACAAAAATGATATCATAACCGGCAGCCTCGCAAAGTACGATGGCTTCCCTGGTTTTACGGGCCACTCCACCCAGAGACCCTGCGGATGCAGAAGGGCGGATGAATGCATTTTGATGATTGGCCAGTTTTTCCATCCTGGTTTTATCACCCAGTATACTTCCTTTTGATCTTTCGCTGCTTGGGTCAATGGCAAGAACCGCAATCTTATGTCCCTTTTGGATCAGATGTAAACCCAATGCTTCAATAAATGTACTTTTCCCAACGCCTGGTACACCCGTAATTCCTAAACGTAACGACTTTCCTGAATAAGGCAAACATTTCTCAATTACCTTTTGGGCAACTTCCTGATGATGAAGCAAGGTGCTTTCTACCAGTGTAATGGCTTTGCTGAAAACAGTCTTGTTTCCTGAGCGTATACCGTTCAGGTAATCATCAATTGAATATTTGATCCTTTTAAATCCCTTGTACCGTTTAATAGCATCATTATCAATACTCGAAGGCTGATCCACTCCTTTGTTGACTTTCAGGGCACTGTCATATTTCTGTTTTTCCTTATCTTTCACGTAAAATACTTTTATGCTGCAAAGATAAAAAGAATCTAAATAATATATTTATTTTATTGATAATGTGATCATTATAAAAACCTCTTTTTCACGAATATCTTCTAATGACCTGATTATTTTTGATAAATGTACATTTGAGAGATTTTTATTTTTTTGTAACTTTGCAGGTTGAATATTTTTTTCCATCAACTCTCCGTAGCTCAGTTGGCAGAGCAGCTGACTCTTAATCAGCGGGTCCAAGGTTCGAATCCTTGCGGGGAGACTTAGCAAAAAACCTTGTATAATAATACATACAAGGTTTTTTGCATTTTGTTACAACATGGTAAAAATGACATTGGTTGAAACATAGTTGAAACATTTTGCCCAAAAAATGATATTTACCCCCTTGAAATTACATCTCTGATATTGTTGGCTGTTGTTAATAATACTCTTTTATACTGAATCTTACAAGAAATGCAATGCATCTTTTTGTTAGATGCAGTTATACCGATAGGAACATAAGCTCAATCATTATCTCTTCCAATAAACACAGACTATCAATAATTGATAAAATTGATTTCTGTTCATTTTGATTCAAATGTTCTGAAGATGTTTTCATACAATTCAAGTATGTCCAGTCTTTTTAAATTACCTATTTCATGAGGTATCGGGCCTGACAGATCATTACCAGTTAAGGTAATACATTCTAAATATATACTGTTATCAAGATTTTCAGGAGAAGGAAAGAAATTCTGTAAGATCAATTGAAGTTATCAAACCATACAATGAATTATATAAAGTATATAAAACCGTTGATTAATTTGGATTGGATCAAGCAAATGGGAAAAAGCAGAAGCAGTAAACAAACATACCAAACTACTACAAAAGGTAAGTTATTATTACTGATTCTTTAAAAGCTAAATAGATAATAAATTATCTAAATAATTAATTTTTATCACCTCCATCTTCTCTCAAATAACTCTTATCAAAAAAGTTATACTTCAAAATACACCATAAAGCCCTGAAGCCATCCCTGGCACCGATTTTTTTCCCTTCCTGGTAAGTACGTCCGTAGTAAGAAATACCGACCTCGTATATTCTGATATTGTAAATTCTTGCCATTTTTGCGGTTACTTCAGGTTCAAACCCAAATCGTTTTTCTTTGAGCTTTAATTTTTTGATCACATCCGACCGGAACATCTTATAGCATGTCTCCATGTCGGTTAGGTTGAGGTTGGTAAACATATTGTTTACAAAGGTCAGGAATTTATTTCCGATAGAATGCCAGAAAAAAAGTATCCGATGCGGATTGCCTCCCATAAAACGACTGCCGTAAACTACATCAGCCTTTCCTTCAACAAAAGGCTTGAGCAAAAGGTTATACTCTCTCGGGTCGTATTCCAGGTCGGCATCCTGAATAATTATAAGATCACCGCTGGCCTTGTCAATTCCTGTGTGCAAAGCTGCTCCCTTACCCTGATTTACTTCATGGCTGAAAAGTTTTATATCTGCCTGCGGGTTTGATTCCATGAAATGATTAACACGGGATTTTGTCTGATCCTTTGAGCAATCGTCCACAACAATGATTTCCTTATTGATCTCATTGATCAACACTACCTGCATGACCTCATTCAGAATATCTTCTATTGTTTTTTCTTCATTATATGCAGGTATGATTATGCTAAGTTTTTCGGGCATTGTGGTAACTTAATTTCTTAAATATAACCTGCAAAGATGCAAAAAATTAAGCTGTCGCAGAAACATTATTTGCTAACAGACTAATAATTCCTGCCACTTTATGGCAATCAAAATTTTTCCGTATAATCTATTAAATTGATACTTTTGCAGCTTTTACGATCAGAAATATAACAAAAAAATTGCGGAGCGAAATTTTGACAAACAGTTAACTAATAAAAATCAGGTATAATGCTGTTTAATACCATAGAGTTTGCCATATTCCTTCCGATAGTAGTGATATTCTATTATTTGGTCCCTGCCAGATTCCGTTGGATATTATTACTGGCAGCCAGCTACTATTTTTACATGTGCTGGAAACTGGAGTACATATTCCTGATCATCACCTCTACCCTGATTGATTATCTGAGTGGTCTGCAAATGGAAAAACGAAAATCTAAAAAAGCTAGGTTGCCGTTTTTGATCCTGAGCCTTTGCACCAACCTGGGACTGCTTTTTGCATTCAAATACTTTAACTTTATTTCGGATACCCTCAACACAGCTTTCCAGCATTTCAACATAGCATGGCACTTACCCGCATTAAATGTGCTGCTTCCGGTTGGTATATCATTTTATACATTTCAAACATTAAGCTATTCTATTGATGTATATTACGGTAGACAGAAAGCTGAGCGGCACCTGGGTTATTTTGCTTTGTATGTTTCCTTTTTTCCGCAACTGGTGGCCGGACCAATTGAGCGTTTCTCAAGATTAGCTCCGCAATTAAAAGAAAAACATAAACTGTCATACGACAATATTGCCAAAGGCTTGCGATTGATCTTATATGGTCTTTTTATTAAAATGGTTATTGCTGATAACATTTCGGCTTTTGTTGACCAGGTTTATGCCGCACCGGCTACATTCAACTCGATTGATATACTTGTCAGCCTGTTCTTTTATTCTTTCCAGATTTACTGTGATTTCTACGGGTATTCCAGTATCGCAATCGGAAGTGCATTGTTAATGGGGGTAAAGATCATGGATAACTTCAAAACACCCTACCTGTCGAAAAATATTTCGGAATTCTGGCAAAGATGGCATATCTCGCTATCTACCTGGTTTCGCGATTATTTGTATTTCCCATTGGGGGGGAACAGGGTTTCGAAAATCAAATGGATATTTAATATTTTGGTGGTATTTACGGTAAGCGGATTGTGGCATGGTGCAAGCTGGACTTTTGTAATCTGGGGTGCTTTGTTTGGTATTATTTATTTGATAGAAAAATTACTTAACAAAAGTTTTGGTTTGGAACGAAGACATAAAGCCTTTTCATTCGGGCATATCATGCTGGGTATAAAAACATTTATCCTTGTCACCCTGATATGGGTGTTTTTTAGAAGTCAGAGTTTCCAGGATGCCATCATTATTTTTAAATCCGTAATAAACAATGGAAATATTGATGCTTCCCAACTCGTTGTTCCAACTGTAACCTGGGTAATGCTCATTCTTTTTGTAATCAGCGATATTTTACTATATAACAAAAGATTTGATACGTGGATAGGAAGTTTTTCAATGCCGGTAAGATGGGGTATTTACAGCATCCTGATTTTTTCGGTGATTGTTTTTTCCGGTGTTGAAAATTTTCCATTTATTTATTTTCAATTCTAATGGAAAAGAAAACATTACATAAGTTGCTCCTTCGCATTGTTTTACTGGTCGTTTTACTGGTAGTTATGAACTTTGTGTATAAAATGTTTTTCTTTGAAAAAGACCTTCAGGAACATTCCGCGGTTATCAATACAGTGCGAGCATTACCAGATAGTACTGATATTGTGTATATTGGTGAATCATCCAATATTACTGCCCGCGGTGATGATATTGACAAAAGGGCAATCAGTGCATTTATTGCCGATTTCTTTCCGAATCTGAAGGTTTCCGATATAACAAAAGAAGCCAGTCATGCCGGAATCTATAAAACGCTGCTTGGTAATATTCCTGAAGATTCGGAGGTGAAAACTGTAGTTGTGACCCTAAATATGCGATCCTTTAATGCAAGCTGGATATTTTCTGAGCTGGAAACTCCGCTCAGAAAAAGCATGGTGTTATTAAAAGATTATCCACCTCTTTTTAAAAGATTTCTTTTATCATTTAAAGCCTACGATATCAAAACAGCCGAAGAAAGAGAGCAACAATTCAAGAAAAAATGGGAAAAAGATGTTTTGCATTTCCCGTATGATTTCCCGCATAAAAATGTTATTGAATGGGACAACCGGATGGCAACAACCGGCATCAGAGATTCTTCCGGAAAGCGCAACCAAAAGAAAACAGAACTGGCATGTCATTACATCAAAACATATGCTTTCATCATTGACACCCTGAATAATCCACGGATCAAAGATTTTAATGAAATCATTGAACTGGCCCGGGAAAGAAAATGGAATCTTGTACTCAATCTGCTTGCTGAAAACATGGAAAAAGCTGAAAAACTGGTTGGTAAGGATTTAACCTTCCTGATGGATAAAAACAGAAAAATTCTGATTGAGTATTTTCAGAAAACAAGAGGAATACCTATTGTGGATAATCTATATGCAGTTGAAGATGAGCAATTTATTGACCAGGATTGGACAACAGAGCATTATGCCGAAAAAGGACGCAAAACCATTGCAAGAAACGTTGCCCTGGAATTAAGAAATTTTTATCCCGATGAATTCAAGGATATTGATTACGATAAGTTCGCAAGGACATCATTTTTTAATGATTGCGAAAAGAGGATCATATGGAGCCAGATGCAAACCATAACAGACGAAAAGTCGTATTCCGGGAATTATTCATCAAAAACAGGAAAGGGAGATGATTTCAGTATTACTTTCGAGTATCCCTTACAAGCCATACCGGATTCTTCGTTAAACAAAGTACATGCAAAAATGAAGCTTTATCAATATTCGGATAAGCATGATGGCACTTTTGTAATTCAAATACTCGGAGACAAAACAGCTCATTTCTGGAAAGGAAACTCTATTCATGATCAGGTAAAAAAAACCCAAGCATGGGAAGATTACCAAATCACCTTCTCAATTCCGGATAGTCTGAAAAAAGCAGACATCATCAAACTATACCTGTACAACACCTCAAAAGAAACAATATTACTTGATGATTTCAAAGTTGATTTTGAGTAGCATCATCATTCCTGAAAATAAATTCTTTTAACCCGTCGTGATATACCTGTAAGCACTTCGTAGGGAATGGTACCCATATCTTTTGCCAGTTGGGAAATGGAGTAAGTGTCACCGAATATTTCCACTTTATCGCCTTCTTTTGCATTTATATCGGTAACATCTATCATGCACATATCCATACAAACATCACCGATAATCGGAACAGCTTTTCCCTTTACAAACAGTTTTCCTTTTCCGTTGCTTAAAATTCTTGATAAGCCATCTGCATAACCTACCGGTACAACAGCCAGTTTAGTATCTCTCCCGGCCTTCCAGTTTCTTTTATACCCAACAGTTTCTCCTTTTTTTATTTTCTTAATTTGTGAAATCGTTGATTTAAGCGAACTCACATTTTTGATGTACTTTTCCTCTTCATTGTTTCCGGTAATGCCGTACATACTTATCCCGAGGCGTACCATATCAAAACGGGCATCAGGGAAGCGCATTATGCCACCTGAATTCAGAATATGCCGTAATACCGGATGTTCAGCTTCTGCTGCAAGTTTATGACTCATTTTATCAAAAAGTGCAATTTGTTTTTTCGTGAAATCATCATGTTTAGAACTATCACTGGCTGCAAGGTGTGAAAAAACAGATTGTAAATAAATGTATTTGTTGCGATGCAGACGACTGATCAGCTCATCCAGGTTAGTTTCTTCAAATCCCAAACGGTGCATGCCCGTGTCGAGTTTAACATGAACCTTTACAGGTTTATTCGGAGGGATGATATTTTTCCTGATCGCCTTTTCCAGCAGATCAAGTATCCTGAAATTATAAATCTCGGGTTCGAGTGAATGAAGAATTATCCCGTCAAGGCTCTCTTCATCAGGATTCATTACCATGATAGGCACATTGATGCCTGATTTCCGTAATTCTATTCCTTCATCGGCATATGCAACTGCCAGGTAATCCACCCTGTGGAATTGCAAGGCGTTGGCAATTTCAAAACTTCCGCTACCGTATGAAAATGCTTTGACCATTGCCATAATCTTTGCAGAAGAACCGATCTTTGATTTATAATAATTATAATTATGAATCAGTGAATTCAGGTTAATCTCAAGCACGGTTTCATGTGCTTTTTGTTGCAAGGACTGGCTGATCTGTTCAAATTCAAACATTCTTGCACCTTTTAGCAAGATGGTTTCATTATTAAAAGATGCAAAAGGATATTTCCTTAGAAAATCGGATGTATTTGTAAAGAAGTATTTCTCTATTTTAAAATTTTCGGCTTGCTTGCTAATGGCGGGACCTATTCCGATGATCTTATCAACTCCCTTGTTATCAAGCAAACTACCTATCTCGCTATATAATTCAATATCGCTTTTTCCGCTTTGCAGAATATCCGAAAGAATTACTGTTCTTTTCTGATGTTGCTTTTGCTGATTTAAAAAATCTATTGCAATGCTGAGGGAATTAATATCGGAATTGTAGCTATCATTAATAATCGAACAATTGTTGATCCCTTCTTTCAGCTCAAGGCGCATAGCAATGGTTTGAAGTTTTTGCATGCGTGTTGAGATAATCTCACTATCGTAGCCCAGTAATAACAATGTTGCCCAGCAATGAATTGCATTTTCAATAGAGGCAGCATCAGTGAACGGTATGCTTATTGCCGTTTCTTTTTTTGCAAATACACCTTTTATGCTTGTAAAATGATCACCTTTTTCAATATCTGTTATCTTGAGATCAGCTTCTTCTTTTTTACTCCAGGTAAAAGATTTTATTGTTTTCAGTAACTCCGATTTGATAATTGTTTCCTGAATCTCCCGGTAATCCGTGCAATATATCAGTGTATCAACCTTTGTAAAAAGCTTGAGTTTTTCGCCTATCTTCTGGTTGATCTGTATGAAATTTTCATTATGAGCTTCCCCGATATTTGTAAACAACCCGATGGTAGGCTGGATGATTTTCTGAAGTTTTTCCATTTCATCCGGCTCGGAAATACCGGCTTCGAAGATGCCCATTTCATGATTGTTATTCAATTGCCATACTGATAAAGGCACACCGATTTGTGAATTGTAACTCTTGGGGCTACGTAATATGTTCAGGTCTTTTCCGAGCAGTTGAAACAACCACTCTTTTACTACTGTTTTGCCATTGCTACCTGTAATACCCAGCACCGGGATATTAAATTTTTTACGGTGAAAGGCGCTCAATTTCTGCAAAGCTGTTAGGGTATTTTTTACGACAATAAAATTGGCTTTTCCTTTCATTTCTGGTTCAGCGGATTTTGAAACCAAAAAGTTTCTCACCCCTTTTCGGTAAAGTTCGTCAATATATTTATGGCCGTCATTTTTTTTGCTGGTCAATGCAATGAAAAGGCAATTCTTTGGATCAATCAGGCGGCGGCTGTCAATTAAAATATCCCTGATCTTCTCTTCTTTATTTCTGAAAGAAGACAATTCTCCGTTAACAATAGAAGTGATTTCTGCAATTGAATATTCAATTCGCAACATGATTTGAGAATTAGTTTTTCTATTCTTTTAAATGATTATTATTTTCTTCCGGAACGGATTCCTTCATTTTGTTTTCATCCAGATCCCTGTTCATTTTTCTGTTATTATAAATGTCCACTGCCAGGTAAAGCGCTTTTCTGAATGAATCGGGATTGGCTTTGTTTTTTCCTGTAATATCAAATGCAGTTCCATGTGCCGGTGAAGTCCTGACAATAGGTAAACCGGCTGTATAATTCACACCGCTTTCAAATGAAATAAGTTTAAATGGCAACATAGCCTGATCGTGATACATGGCAAGAATACCATCGTAATTCTTATGTGTAGCCGAACCAAAAAAACCATCTGCTGAAAAAGGTCCGTATACTAACATTCCCTTGTCGGAAGTGCTTTCAATGACAGGGATGATAATCTCTTCTTCTTCATTACCGATCAAGCCTTCATCACTTGCATGAGGATTGAGGCTTAAAACTGCGATCTTCGGCTTTCTGATGTTGAAGTCGCATTTAAGAGACTCATTAAGTATGCTGATTTTCTTTTCAATTAAATCTTTTGATATTGTTTCGGCAGCATCTTTAAGTGGAATATGACCAGTAACAGTACCTATTCGTATTTGTTCACTTACCATCAGCATGAGAAAATCATTTGACTCAAAACGTCTGGCAAGGTATTCTGTATGTCCCGGAAAATCAAATTCCATGGATTGAATACTGTTTTTATTGATCGGTGCAGTCACCAGTACATCTATCAATCCTTTTTTCAAATCCTGTACAGCAGCTTCTAATGAAATGAATGCCATTTCACCGGCCTTTTTCGAGGGTTGTCCCAACTCAATTTTAACCTCACTGTTATGGATATTGATGATATTAGGTTTATTGAGCTTAACTTTATCCGCGCTTTTTATAATGTTGAAATTAAAATCCTGTATACTTAATGTTTTGCGGTGATAGGAAGCAGCTTTGGCCAAACCATATAAAACAGGTGTAAACAGTTCACAAATTCGCTGGTCCTGAAGAGACTTTATAATTACCTCGTAACCAATACCATTGATATCGCCATGTGTAATACCAACATTTACCTTGACCTGATTTTCAACTTGATTTACCATACCTTAATATTTAATGCAAAGATATAATTAATCCCAGATTACTTTTAAAAGTGAAACGAAGTGAACAAGTGTATTGTTATTTAGAACGGGGTAAAAAGTATGCTGTTAAATGTTCATTTAAGATTCAGCACGAAAATTATTTTTAATAAAATCAATAAATAATCTGGTTCCAACACCGGATCCTCCTTTACCCTGATATGAATTCCGTTTATCATTGACTGCGCAACCGGCTATATCCAAATGGATAAAAGGAAAGTCAGTAAAATATTCAAGGAACTTACCGGCAGTGATTGTTCCGGCGTTCACGCCACCCAGGTTTTTAATGTCAGCAATTTCTGATTTTATTTCTTCTGCATAATCATCCCATAATGGAAACTCCGCCAGTCTTTCATTTACAAGGTCTCCGCTAATTTTAAGGTTTTTTAAATGCTTTTCTGCCTTGCTCTGCATGGCAGCTATTCCGTATTTGCCTATTGCACGCTTAGCCGATCCTGTTAAGGTAGCAATATTGATAACAAGTTCAGGATCGTATTTCTTTGCATAGCCAAGTGCATCGGCCAGAATAAGACGGCCTTCGGCATCTGTATTGATCACTTCTACTGTTGAACCATCATACATATTAATAACATCTCCGGGAACAATGGCATTTCCACAAAGCCTGTTATCTGTTGCAGGAATCAGCCCCACAACATAAACCGGCAGTTTCATTTTAGCGATAGCATAAATAGCAGATGCAACCGCTGCAGCCCCGGCCATATCAGACTTCATGTCATTCATATGATCCTGTATCTTTATATTCATGCCACCCGTATCGTAAACAACACCTTTGCCAACCAAAACTACAGGTTTTTCGTTGAAATAACCATCGGGTTTCCATTCCATGATCGTAAAAGTAGGAGGATCAATGCTTCCCTTGTTAACTGCCAGTAAACCGCCCATTTTCAGGCTTTCAATTTTCTTTTTTGTCATGATCTCGGTTTTAACACCGGTATCTGCGCAAGCTTTTTTAATTTCATCGGAAAGTGCTGCTGCATTCAAATAAGAAAAAGGATGATTCACCAGGTCGCGACAAAAACAGGTGGCTTCAATTATTACGGATAATTTTTCCAGCTCCTGCTCATCAAGTTTCTTTGAAAAGATATTGATCTGCTGAAGGACGTTTTTATTTTTTTCAACTTCCTTTTTCTTATAAATTAAAAACTGATAGTTACCCAGTGCAATTCCTTCAGCCAGGGTTAATGCTTCTTCTGTATTGCCTTCAATATCACTGATGGTAACCTTTTTAAGGTTATGTTCATTTAAGGATTGCGCAATTTTATCGCCCGATTTTCGCAACAATTCAAGCAATTGAGGCTTATCTTTTTCTGTTCTGATAAACTGTATAAATATAAGCTTATTGACCCTATTGAAACAAATCAGGTCTTTGTCAAACTTATTTTTTTGCTTTTCAATGTATTTCAGTTCCGAACCTGATAAAAAATCAGTACTGATATATTTCGAATCACTTATAAGATAGACTACACTATCAATTCCAGTTACTGAATTAATCTTGTTGATATTCAATGACATAACTTTGGCTTCCTTTGTTTTCTCAGATGGTTTTCAACACAAGCCCAAATTTATCACTTACTTATGAAAAAAACTAATAAGTTGCAAGAAATTTATGTGAATAGTTATTATGGCAGTAAAAAAGTTTCCATTTTATCAAGAATAATACGCGTTGCTCCCTTATTATCCTCAACATATTTTCGGCATGAATTTGATGATTTCTGATAAAAATCCCGGTTATTTTCAAAATGATTGATCAGCTCAATGGCATTGTTGCTGGTTTTGATTTCAAAAGCCCCTTTCAGTGAAATCAAATCTTTTGCTTCTTTAAACTTTTTATGGTTGGGGCCAAAGAAAACAGGTTTGCCAAACACAGCAGCCTCCAGAATATTGTGTATGCTAACACCAAATCCTCCGCCAATAAAAGCATATTTGGCATACTTGTAAAGCTTAAAAAGAAAACCTATTGCATCAACGATCAGAACCTTTTTCTCTTTCAGGTCTTCTTTACTCAATTCCGAATAAAGTATGCAGTTTTTTCTGTCAAAAAGATGGATAATATCATTGATATGATCTTTTGAAATAAGATGCGGAGCTATGATAAATTTTAACGATTTAAATTCATCAAAAGCATCTTTTAAGATTATTTCATCCGGAAGCCAGGTACTGCCGCCAATAACTGTTGTATCATTAGCAATAAACTTTTCTATTAAAGAACATCTTTCATCATTTTCAACAATTTGCCATACGCGGTCGAAGCGGGTATCTCCACTTAAAGAAAGCTTTTTTATACCAATCTTTCTTAGCAAATATTCCGATTGCTGATTTTGAACAAAAAACCAGTTAATCTTTCGTAATTGTTTTCTGAACCAGCCTCCGTACCATTTGAAGAAATGTTGATTTTCCCTGAAAACAGCAGAAATAACCACAACAGGTATACTTTTTCTTGTAAGAACTTTGATGTAATTAAACCAGTATTCATATTTAATGAAAACAGCAATTTCCGGATTTACACGCTCAATAAATTTTTTTGCATTTTGTGGCGTATCCAAAGGGAGGTAAAATACATAATCGGCATATTGGTAATTTTTTCTTATTTCATAACCGGATG
>CAZTAW010000022.1:0-24184 GCA_964611705.1 uncultured Bacteroidales bacterium | reverse complement strand
ACGCATATATCTTTCAGTATAGATGTTATCATAATACCTCCAATTGGAAACCGGGGCAACTGCAACACCCACACTGAAATATTCTGCTCCAATCGTTAGGGCAAGCGTCGTCATAAAGCCGCCATAGCTCCATCCAAACATGCCGATTCTGTTTTTGTCAACATAGTTCAGTTTCCCGAGGTATTTAGCTGCTTCGATTTGGTCAATTGTTTCAAGATTGCCAAGTTGCATATAGGTAGCTTTTTTGAATGCTTCACCTCTGCTGCCTGTTCCCCGGTTATCAACCGAAACTATGATGAGTCCATGCTGAGCAAGTAGTTCATACCAGGGATTTCTTCTGTTCCAAGCGTTAATAACAGTTTGTGATCCGGGCCCACCATATACGTAGAACAATACCGGATACTTCTTGTATGTAGTAAAATTTGGCGGGTTAATTTTCCATGCATTGAGTTCAATACCTTGGGTAGTTGTAATTGTAAAAAACACTTTAGGTTGGTAGCCATTTTCCTGGAGACGTTTTTTCAATCTGGCATTATCTTCAAGTATACGCAACTGTTTTCCATTCGATTTATTGATAGAAACTACGGGAGGTGTATTGGCGTCGGACCAGGTGTTGAGGTAATATTTGTAATTTTTACTGAATACAGCATAATTATACCCTTGCTTTTGAGATATTTTTGTTTTATATCCATCCAAGCGAACAGCATATACATCGCGATTCAGTGGTGATGTTTCTGATGAAAGATAATAAACCACTTCATTATTTGCATCATAACCAAGTATTTCTGATACATCCCAGTGGCCCTTCGTTAACTGGCGGATCAGTGTTCCATCTATTCCGTAAAGGTAAATATGATTGTATTCGCTTTTTTCGCTTGTTATGATAAAACTTTCGTTTCCCTGCAGGAAAGTCCAGCTATCAGTTATCTCTAAGTAATAATCATTCTTTTCATGATATATGGTATTAATGCTGTCATCTTCGGCATTGATAAGCAAAATGTCCAGTTCATTCTGAAGTCGGTTCAGTTTTTGAACAGATAATACCGAAGGGTCCTTTGTCCATTTTATTCTGGGAATGTAATAATCTCCGTCTTCTAACCTTATTCTTGTTGTTTTTCCTGAATCCAGCTCATAAAAATAAAGTGATACTTTGGAATTATCTTCTCCCGGTTTCGGGTATTTGTATTTGTATAAGCGTGGATAGGTTTCTTTTTCAAAAAAAGTAAGCGTATATTGTTTCACAGCACTTTCATCGAACTTATAGAAGGCGAGTCTTTTTCCATCCGGCGACCAATAAAAACCTTTGTTAAAACCAAATTCTTCCTCATAGACCCAGTCGGTAGTACCATTAATGATAAAGTTTGGTTTACCATCGTTGGTGACTTGTGTGATTGTGCCTGAGGAAAAATCTTTTATGAAAAGATTATTTTTGAAAACATAGGCAGTTTTATCTCCCTCCGGGGAAAAATCAGCCAATTGTACCTTTGTGGAATCATCAATAAGCGGATAGATATCTTGGGTTTCAATGTCGAAAACATAATAAACTGACTTTGTGGAGTGGCGGTAAATACTTTCTGTTTGGGTAGATATTAATATTTTTGTTTCAGCATCATTAAAAACATAATGATTAAGATGTAGTTTTTTTCCTGTTGTACTGGTGAGATTTTCAGGAGTGAGGATTGTTTTTTCATAGTCACCATTTCTGTATTTGTACACATTTAAGGAATCGTTTTCAATAATGGAGTAGTAATCTCCGTCGTTCATTGGTTTGATTTCATCCGGGGACTCAACAGCATAAAGTCTTTCGAGGAAAATATCTTTAAGTTTAAATTTCTTGTTCTGCGCCTGACTTTGGATAGCTGACGTAAAAATTGTTAATACAAGAACTGCAAAAATTCTGCTGCGTTTCATGGTGATTTTTTTTGGCTAAGTTAAGAATTTATGAGAATTTTTTGTGTTTTCATGGACAGATGATCATTTTGTATAGTTATTATCATTGCACCTGAAGATCAATCAAGGTGGTTTAGCTCAGTTGGTTTAGTTTCACCTCAGGTAAAATGTCAGGAATAAGGTTGGCGGTTCGATTTTGCTAAACCACACCAAATGTATACTTACCCATGTCTTTACTATTTGTATTCAGTAAAAATATGTAAAATATTTGCAATCATTTATCATACTTAATCTTTTTTATTATTTTTACTGCTGTTTGGTGAAACCATAATTTATATTGTACGTATTAACGAGCCCTGTATGTCTTACGGGCAAAAAAATATTGATGTGGCAAGACGAAAATCATTTTTTAACTTAGTATTGGTAGCCGGAGTATTAATTTCCGGGTTTCTTTTTCTGGATTCGGGTAAAACACTGAAAGCACAGGATGCTAATTTTTCACAATTCTACAACAACCCCTTGTATAATAATCCCGCATATGCCGGATTAACAAAAGGGCTAAAAGCACGATTACATTACAGGCGGCATTGGGAAAAAATACCTGGTGATTTCAATACATATTGTTTTACAATGGATGTTGCCGACCGCGAACTACCCGGGGCGGGTGGTGTTGGTTTTATTGTTAATTCGGACAGGCAGGGAATTGGATATTTCAAAACACTGACGGTTGGAATTGCACCTTCCGTACGTATACCTATTGCAGAGAATTTTATCATGCAAGCCGCACCGCTGATATCTTTTGTAAGAAATGAGATCAATTGGGATAACCTTGTTTTTCAGGGGCAAATTGATGACATACAAGGCAATATTCTGCCATCTTCTTTTACTCCGCCAAATAATGAATCCCTGAGCTATCCCGATTTTAGTTTTGGTACGGTTTTTCAAGTGCAGGGAAATAATACAGTTGGAACATTTGGGTTTGCTGCACATCATCTTACAAGGCCAAATCAATCATTTTTCGAAGCCAGTGCACCCCGCGAACGCCGGTACGTCGTTCATGGAGATGTGATCTTTAATATTGGTGATTATAAAGGTTATTTCAAACGCAAGGTGAGTTTTAAACTAAATCCGGGAGTGATTTATCAGCATCAGGCTGATTTAAATCTATACAGTGTTGGTCTTAACTTGTATATTATGAATATTTATCTTGGCTTATGGTACCGTAACGAATCCCTTGAATATGATACTTTCAGTGATGTGATTGCCATGGGAGGTTTTTTAATTCCATTTGATAACAATTCAAGACTGAAAATTTATTATAGCTATGATATGCAGGTGGCTGCCGAGCAAAGTTTTACAGGTCCTTCGCATGAAGTTTCATTGATTTTCGAGTTTGATAAAATAAAGCTGATTAACACAAGCGGATACTCAAGATACAGAGGGAGAGAAATCATTGACGAAACTCTGGAATGTAGTCCGTTCTAAAAATTTTATTTGAAAGCCAAACAAAAAACCGACCCATTTTTGAGTCGGTTTTTTGTTTTTATGTATTCTGTTAAAGTTAATGTATCATATTCACAGTACCATAGGTTTTATTGTTGCCATCGCCTATGTCATTGCCTTTCCAGTAAGTGTTGTCCTTAAACATGGCTTGAACCCGCCATACATAGGCTCCCTGTGGTAATAGTTCTCCGTCTAATTTTCCATCCCAGCTTTTCATTGGTCTTCCATCGCTGTCAAGCTGTGAGGAGGACCAAACCATTTTTCCCCATTTGCTGTATACTTCTATTTTAAATTCTTTCAGATAATATCCTTTTGGCTTAAAGTATTTAACATCGGGATTGGTGCTGAGTGGTGCGAAAGCATTGGGTATGTATAATCCTTTCAGTATCACATCATATTCATAATAAGATGAGTCGGAGCAATCAAGGTTGTTATATGCGATAAGCATAACCATGTACTTCCCATTTTCTTCATAACTGATGATGGGTTCTTCAAGATAGGAGGAATCTCCGTTTCCAAAATCCCAGAAATAATAATCGCTATTGATAGAAAGATTTTCAAAAAGCACTTGTCCCTGTACGCCTTCATAGTCTTCTTCAATAATAAAAGAACTAATTGGGGGTTCGTATATTTCTATTGTTTGAACGGAGGTGTCTTTACAACCGTTTTCATCCGTAATAACAAGACTAACATCATATGTTCCTGTTGTGCTAAAGTTGAATGTTGGATTTTGTTCAACCGAAGTGTCTGAAGAAGTGGATGGTACACCAAAATTCCAGTAGTAATCCCTCAGAGCAATATCAGAAGTATCCGAATTATCCAGGAAGTAGGTGGGATTATTCAAACAAGGGGCTCTGAACCTGTAATCTGCATGAGGCCTTCTATTAACATCCAGTGTCTTTAAGATTGTGTCACTGCAACCCTGATTGTTAATGGTGATCAGTTCAACATTGTAGGTGCCGGGTCCATTATAGAGATATGTTGGATTTTGTTTGTCTGATGTATCTGCGGTTGTTGTCGGATCTCCGAAATTCCATCGCCATCCGTTGATTTGAATACCATTATCATCAGAATCATCTGTGAACTCAATTACAGAATTATTACACAGGGGAGATGTGATAAAATCAGAAGTTGGTGAAGGATTAACATAAATTTCCAGGTGATGTGTATCGGTAAATATTGAACTACCTACCTGACCGGTAACCTGTAGCGAAACATTATAAATGCCGGGATTGTTGTATACATGACATATGGTTTGCTGGAAATCAGTGTAGGTAGCAATATTTCCATCCCCGAAATCCCATTGCCAGTTGATTATTTCACCGGATGAATTAAATATTTGGGAGCTATCCACAAAACATTCGGCATGTCCCGCACAAATAGGTTGTGTTTCAATACCAAATGCTGAAACAAGGCATGGATCTTTCTCAACGGGCAGTGTGACTGAATCAACACAGCCACGCTGATTCGTTACAGTTAATGTCACATAATAGGTGCTGTCGTTTATTGGATAAAGATGTGAAGGGTTTTGTGAAGTAGAAAAATTGTTCGATCCTGATGCAACATCTCCGAAATCCCAGTACCAGGATTGTATTTCATATCCATTACCTGATGAAATATCCTGGAATTGAGTTGGCTGGTCACAAATGGCATTGTTATATGTGAAATCCGGTAATGGTTTCGGATCTACAATAATCGTATGATAATTGGATGCTGTACATCCATGCTCGTTAACAGCCGTTAAAACAACCTGGAAAGTACCGGAAGTGTTGTATATATATGATATGGTATCGTATGCAGTGGTGACCATCGGAGTGCCATCTCCGAATTCCCATCTCCATGATACTACTGAGTCGTTGTCAGGCAGGTAGGAGGCATTAAAAAATGTCGGTACTCCCTGACATTCACGTGTGGCCGTAAAATCCACTTCAAGAGGATCAGGTATACAAACCGTATCGGTATGACTGCTCGAACATCCGTTGAGGTCGGTTACGGTAAGTGTAACGGGATAACATGTGTCAGTTATGGTATAAGTATAATGGGGGTTCATTTCATTGGAGTAGTATCCTTCATCAATTTCCCATAACCATTCATTAATGGAACTTCCGCTGCTTCCGGGAGAAGACTCATCATTGAAGTATACTGTACCGTGGGGCTCGCAAACAATATTGAATGAATAATCTGCAACAGGAGGTTCAAATACCTGAACCTGCCTGATGATTGAATCCTCGCATCCATTAATATCCGTAACCACCAGTTTTACCTGATATGTGCCGGGTGCACTGAATAAATGTGCCGGATTTCTGAGTGTGGATGTATCGTTAGGGGAGGAGGCAGGATCATCAAAATCCCAGTACCAGCTATTCAGGTAACTGTTGTTAGAAAATGAACCGTCATAAAAATATGTTGAATCCATATAGCAGTTATTCGTATATGTGAACTGGGCAACCGGTAATTCATTAACCCAAACATTGTGTGTAACAGTATTTACGCAGCCTATATCGTCAATTGCTGTTAAACTGACTTCGTACAGGCCGGGTTGGCTATATATATGCTGTGTGTTCTGACCTGTGGCATTTCCGCCGTCACCAAACTCCCAGTACCATGATACAATATTATTACCTAATCCTTCAAAGTCTACGATGTTACCGGCACAGGTTGAGTCATTGTAAATGTTGAAATCAATATCGGGTAATGAATTTATGGTAACTTCATGTGAAACCGTATCAAAGCATCCGGTAGCATTATAAACCGTGAGGTTTACAATATAAATGCCTGAATCAGAAAACACATGGGTTGGATTCTGAAGTGTTGAATAGTTGTTTATTCCTGATAAAGGATCACCGAAATCCCAGAACCAATCTACAATATTTCCACCTCCGTTGGGAACTGACACATCAGTGAATTCAACTGCTTCCTGATAACATCCGGTTGTATGATTAAAATCGGCGATCGGGGATGCAACAATTGTAATGGGTGTTGTTATTGAATCATTACAACCATATGAATCTGTTACAACAAGTTTTACATCAAAAGTGCTTGCATTTGTATATAAATGTGCAACATGAGGATCATCAGGAAAATTAATTATTGTGTCGGTTCCATCACCAAAATACCAATGCCAGGTTGTTATATATCCGGCCGGAGATGTTGAGTAATCCGTAAAATATACGGAATCGAATGCACAGGCAGGACTTGAGACATCAAACAATGCATTGGGTAGTTCTTTTATATTTATCGGATGAGTTACTGAGTTAGAACATCCGTTGACATCCTGTACAGTGAGTGTTACATTATAAGTTCCGGCTACACCATAGGCATATTGCGGGTTTTGGATGATGTTAGATCCACCGTCACCAAAATCCCAATACCAGGAAATAATGCTATCTCCAATGCCCTCGAACTGAATGATCTCACTTACACATGCTGTATCTCTGTCTGCAGTGAAATCAACATTTGATGGGGTGTTTACGGTTACCTGTTTAACTATGGTATCCGTACAACCATGAAAATTTGTAACTACCAGCCGCACATCATATGTTCCAATGCCTGTAAATACATGTGTTGGGTTTTGCTGGGTTGATGTATTGTAAATACCTGAAAGTGGGTCCCCGAAATTCCAGTACCAGTCTGTTATATTACTGCCACCGTTTACCGAAGATGCATCGGTGAATTCAACAGGTTCTCCTTCACAAGCATCCGAATAATAAAAGTTTGCAACCGGATTCTGTACGACTGATACACTTTTTGTAATTGAGTCAATACATCCGTTTGCATCGGTTACGGTAAGTGTAACATCATATGATCCACTCAGATCATAAAGATGTGAAACATCCGGATCATCCGGAAAATTAATAGTCGCTGAGTTACCATCTCCAAAATTCCATTCCCAGGTTTCAATATATCCGTTGGGTGTTGTTGAGAAGTTAATAAAATGAATGCTATCGCCATTACAAGCAGGAGCATCGTGTCTGAATTCCGGTGAAGGAGAGTCACTTACTGAAACTTGCTGCGTTGTTGAATTTACACATCCGCTAACGCTTGTTACTGTTAGTGTTACATCGTAAACACCATAACTGTCGTATGCATGATCTACTGTTTGGGTGTTACCGGAGTACCCATCCCCAAAATCCCATTCCCAGCTTGCAATATTGGATGAAGAAGAGCCGGTAAAGGTAATTGCCGTGTTGACACAGGCCGGATCAGGGCTAAAAGTAAAACTTACATCAGGAATTTCCGCAACTTCAACCGTATCGCTGGTAGAAGCTGTGCAGCCGTTTACGTCGGTTATTGTTACCGAAACTATATAGGTTCCGATATTTGTATAAAGATGTACCGGGTTTTGTATGTTTGATGAGCCTCCATCTCCGAAATCCCATTCCCATTGAACAATATCCCCACTTGAGTTGCCATAAAAATAAGTGGCGTCTCCTAAACATGTGGGCTCCGGATCCCATGTGAAATAAGCCACAGGAAGGGGATCAACAACAACAGAATGAACAACATTATCGGTGCAGGTTACCCCGGACGAATCTGCTGTTACAGTCAGGCTTACATCGTAGGTTTGCCCGGGAGCAAAAGTGTGTAAAGGATTTTGTATTGTTGATGTTCCGCCATCATCAAAATCCCAATCCCAGGCCACAATGGTGTAATTGGGGTTTGATACGGTTGAAAGGTCTGTAAATTGCAATGTGCTGCATGAATTCACGTAATAAGTGAAGTTGGCATTTGCCGGACACTGCCCATGAATGACGGAATTTAACAGAAAAAAGAACAATACACTCAGTAAAGTTTTGATAGTAAGTGTTTTGACGCTAATATTACTCATCTTATAATAGTTTACAACTCAAAATTTTCACCAAATTTAAGTAATACGTTGAAATAAGTAAAAGGTTTACGAAAAAATAATTCTAATTTATTTGATAATCCTCATGTTTACTGATGTAATGTTGCAGAAACGGAACAAGTTGACCTGCCGTGATCCGTTTGGCTATGATTTGTTTTTTTCTGTTGAGCAGATATATTACCGGTGTCCCATAAATGTCATACAAATTGTGATAATCGCGTGTAACGCTTCTGGTTCCGTTTACATGCATCCAGTTCAGCTTTTCTTTTTTTACGTACTTTTTCCATTTTGCCAGATTTGTATCGGTGCATACTGCAAAAACCCGGATATCTATTTTTGTTGTATCGGTAAATGATTTAAGTTCATTGATTTCTTTCTTGCAAACTCCGCAATCATAATCCCAGAAAAGAATTACAGTAAAATCTGCATTGATTCTCAAAAAAGATGTAAATTGATTGTTGGTATCCAGAAGGATGAGATTGGGAGCCTCTTTGTTTAACAACAGCGGTTCGATTTTTTTTGCTCTTTCCCTTATATTTTCCCTCACTGATTCTGATATTTCAATAATCTTATCATTATCAAGGTAATTCATTGCTATGTGTACAAAGATTTTATCATGCCCCATGATTTCGCTTCCATCGAAGTTTTCAATAAAATACCAGAAAAGGTATGTAAACATTTCTTTTGAAGGTGACGAAAGCTCAAAAATGTGGTCAATTTCACGGATTATCGTATCGGGATGCTGCCGTATTACATCTTTAAAGTAGGTGTTCAGTTTCTTGTGAAATACAGGGGTCTGTAATAGCCTTTCGTCTGAAAAAGATATTCCATCCCAGAAGTGATTCCTGTAATGGTAATATTTTTTATTCGGATCTGCTTTGATTGTATCATTTAGTTGTTCTTCAGGCAATTCAGGGTCTTTGATCATCAGAAAGACGCTGGATAAAATGTGTTCAGGATTGTCCTTTATAAAACTGAGCTTGTAATCAATTACTGATTTATTTATTTTTTCAATCATTTCCCTGTAGATGGAAATACTGTCCTGATCTGTGCTGTCAGAGTTAATCAGCTTTCTGTATTTCTTGATCATTTTATGATTTTCATCAGTATAGCGGATGTAATCGAAAAAGAGTTCGTTTCCAGCGGATCTGATGGCGCGGGCATTTTTGATATAATCAGATGTATCTGTTTTGATCGTAAATTTACGGTCTTTATCAATGATAAATTCCATAAGCTTTTTTTTATCCTGGCTAATTAGCATATATATTCCACCGGGTAAATTTTCTTCACCTTTAAATGTAATGGTGTTGTTTTTGTTTTCGGATGTGTCTTTTGAAACCACCTTATCTCCATAATAAGATGCCAGATAAGATATGCTATCTTGTAATCCGCTGACCTTTATCCTAATTTTATAATTTTCTTGCGTAAACCCAACTGATGCAAGCGTTAACACAAAAAATGCGCTTAGTAAAAATTGACTGATTCTTCTTCTCATATTTTTTTATATTGATTGCGCAAAATTAAAACAATCGCTTTACTGGAACGAAAAAAACGCCCGGTTATTAACCCGGGCGCTCAAATACTCCCCAAAAGTTGTGAATTAAAGCAAGTTATGCCCTGAAGTCACGGGCATATGAAAAGAGGGTGTAATCTTTAATGTTTTTGTGACCATTTAAAACGATTCTGTCTAAGGTCTGGGATTGCTCACTAAGCGTATATGTTCTATTGTTATATATATTTTCCAGTGTTTCTTTATTTTCTGCAACAGCTTTGTAGGGTATGGCAAAAGTAAAAACCGAACCTTTTCCAGGCATTGACGAAAGTGACATATTGCCTCCCAGGCATTTAACCAAATTCTTGGAAACGGTAAGACCAAGGCCCAAACCTCCGTAGCTTTTTGTACGCGACTCTTCAATTTGTGTAAATTTATTAAAGATACTTTGCTGTTTTTCTTGCGGGATACCAATTCCTGAGTCTTTAACGAAAAATTGAATTTCTTCGTCACCAACCAAATTATAACCAATTAATACCTGGCCTTTATTACTGAATTTAAGGGCATTATCGATTAGGTTTGAAATGATGGTTTTAAGCTTATCCCTGTCCGTTACTATACTTAGTTTTTTTTTATGATTGTTCTTAAAGATAACGATGTTATTTTGCATGCCATTCATTGATAGCTCATTATTATGCTTTTGAACTATTTCCTCAAGCAATTCATTAACAATTACTTCGCATTCCTTTATTTTTATTTTTTCTGATTCTGATTTTGCCGTCAAAATCAGATTTTCTATAAGTTTAAGTAAGTTATGACTGCTTTGGTTTATACAATCAATAAAACTAATTCTTTCTTGTTCTGTGATATTGTTATCTTTAAGTAAATTGCTGAATCCCACGATGGCATTCATGGGAGTCCTGATCTCATGAGAAACATTCGATAAGAATGAGGCTTTTAAACGTTCTACTTCTTCTTCTTTGACATTTAGCAATTGTTCAAGCTCTTGTATTCTTGAAACTAGTGCCTGTTTATCGTTGAGAGATGTTGTGTTGTTTTTTCCGCTCATTCTTAAGAATAGATTACTCTTAGCTCAGTTAATTCCAAAAAATAAGAAAAAGTAACCCCTTTTTTGTAGATTTTTTTAGAAAAAGTATTTTTTTTATTCATTGTTGATAAAATTCCAAAAAAAAGCTTAATTTTAGGGTTACCTTTTAAAAGAAAACAGAACTAATAATCACAAAAGATTATGTTTTTTTATTAACAATTGGTAATAAAATTTATAATTAAAATGAAAACGAAAATTTACTTATCTGCAATGGCGATGGTATTTCTACTTTCCGGGCACCTTCATGGTCAGGATATTGATGGAAGGGTAACATACCATAATGATTCAACACTCCCGATCTCTAATGTAATGGTTAAAGTTGTTGATACAACTAATTTAGCATTAGATTCTTGCCTAACGGACGAAAATGGGTACTACGAGTTCTATAACATACCTGAAGGAGTTTATTACCTTGAATGTATTACAGACAGAAGTCCTGGCGGAATAGGGCTGAATGACTCATACCTGATTTTTCTGCACCTGCTAAATCTGTATTCGCTTGATAATATTCAATTTCTTGCAGCAGATGTAAATGGTGATGGTAAAGTCACGTGGAATGACTACTGGACTGTAGTTATTGGGTGGTTTATTTATGGTTACCCTTTCCCGGCAGGTGATTGGGTTTTTGAGGATTATATGGTAACAGTAGACCCCCAGGCAAAACCTGATGATGATGGTCCCGGAGGTTCTTCAACTGGTGATGTTGATGGTTCTTATGCACCCGGATCAAAACCGGAGCCTGGTCTGGAAATATATGCCAATGAAGTACTTTCGGCGGATGCCGGACAAAAAATTGAGATACCTGTCTATATCAACTGGCCGCACCCATTAGGCGGTTTAGCATTATCACTGGGTTATACGCAGGATATGTTTGCCTTTGAAGGTATAAAAACCAATCTGAAAAGCATAAATTATGAAGTTGTAAATGGACATCTCAATATATCCTGGATGGATACAAAATTCATCAATCATTCATATACACTTGATGAACCTGTGTTTTATATAGTCGGATCAACAACCAATAACTTCGTTAACGATAATGAAATCACCTTTACGGCAGGAATACAAAGTCATATGATTGATTCCAAAGGACATCAGATTGAGGACCTGGCTGTGTTTATGCCCAAATATCAGAGTGAATCAGTAGGCCTGCAATTAGGAACATTATACCCGAATCCAGTTGTACAAAATGCCACATTCGATTATTCACTTGATAAAGATGCCAATGTAAAGGTTTCAATATACGATTTGAATGCTAGTGAACTTGCAGTTGTTAAGGAAGAAAAACAGAAATCAGGATATTATAATCTAAATTTTAATGCAAACGATTATAACTTGCAACCTGGTGTCTATTTTCTTGTAATGGAAACTGCGAATAAAAACAAGACCATCAATACCATCAGATTTGTAATTTCAGATTAATTGTTAATTTTCGTAACAAGAAAAAGGGGGGCAAACTTGGTGTTGCCCTCTTTTTTTTTTCAAAATAATTGATGAGGTTTGATTATTGCTGCTAAATTTGCATATTAGTAGTCTTGAATTGACAACAGTAGTGAGTTGCAAAATGCATCAAAATAAGCGGGATATGTATAAAATGAGTATGGTATGGATGCTACTGTTCGTCTATTTTTTCGTTAAAGGACAGAATTATTCCGAGGATTCACTTAATGCTGAAAAATTGTATAGGGTCGCTTTAAAAAATTATATTCATTCCGAATACGACAGTTCTTTGTGCTATTTTGAGATAGCTGCAAATCAATTCAAGGATTTGAAATTAACACATCGTTACCTTCATGCATTAATTTATACGGCAAATACATACCGTGCGAAGGGAAGTTTTACAGAAACGCTTAACATTCTTGAAAAGGTTGGAAACTACAAGGGTGTTGATATCAAAAACTATCCTTTACTGGAAGCAGAGTTTCTCTATGTAAAAGGAACTACCCTCGGCGATATGGGACGCAACCAACAGGGGATTTATCTGTTGAATAAGTCAGTTGAATTACGATTGGCTATCAATGGAAGTGAAGACTCACTACTCGCATATCCATATAATAATATGGGAAACAATTATTATTACCTCGGCAACCTCGACAAAGCGCTGGAGTATTATGAGAAAGCCCTTGACGTGGCCACTAATAGCAAGAAAAGCATTATTGATCCTGATATAGCTCTTTATTATCAGAATATCGGGATTATTTATGCAATGAGGGGAGATTTTGATAAAGCATTGCAATACTTTACAGAAAACCTTTACATAAATCGTGAGTTATACGGTGCGTCCAATCCTAATCTTGCCTTGATATATCTTAACCTTGGCAGAATGAAATACACTCTGAAGCAGTTGGATGAAGCAATGGAATATTTTGATATGGCCGAGAGTTTATTCAAGGAATACTTTGGACCGGATTATCACAACCTTGGAACATTATACCTGAATAAAGGCAATATTTATAATGACAGGAAAGATTTTGAAAAAGCATATGAATATTACAGAAAAGCACAACGTGTATATGCCGCCAACCTCCAGCATACTCATCCAAACAGGTACAAAGTCATCAATAACATTGCCTCCATTTTATTAAAAAGAAAAGAATATTCAGCCGCACTTGAAAACTACAAGCAAAGTTACATGGCAACGAAAGACCCGGTATCCAAAACATTGATCGCACGTAATCTGGGTCAGATATTTCATGATCTAAAAGATTCTGTGAATGCTGCATATTATTATGAATTATCATTAAAAAATGCACTTAATGAACTGGTAAGCAATCATTATGAGTTAGGCCACACTTATCTTGCTTATGGGAAGTTTTGTTTTGAGAACAATAAACCGGATAAGGCATTTGGGTATTTTAAAAGAGCTTACCATATTTTCCTTGAAAATTTTGGCTTTAAAAACCCAAATGTTTCTGATGCCCTCACATCCATCGGGGATTACTATTTTAAGACAAAGCAGTACTATTCAGCGCTGGATAGCTATCAGCAAGCTTTAATATGTAATGCATATGGTTTTAATGATACCAATCCTTACATTAATCCAGATATTGACAGTGTAATTATTATTTACCAGCTAGTTGAACCTTTACTTGGAAAAGCCAATACCTTCAGGGAGTTATCAAAAGGAACCTTCGAAAACAAGGTCGAAAATCTAAGAACTGCCTTACAATGCTGTGATATTGCGATAAACATCGTTGATGTTGTCAGGTCGCATATTCGGGAAGAGAGCAAATTACATCTTTCAGGAGACGTTGATAAGGTTTATGAGAATGCAGTTAAAATTAGCAATGAACTCTATAAATTAACCGGGCAGGACAAATACCTGAGAAAATCTTTTGAATTCTCGGAGAAAAGCAGGTTTGCCGTCATGCTTGCTTCATTACGCGATATCGAAGCCATTGCGTTTGGGGGTATCCCTGACTCTTTGCAGCAACTTGAAAAGAAAATAAAGGAAGATATCGCTATACATGAAAAGTGGATTTATGACGAAAAGCAGGAGCTTAGCCAGGATCAGAATAAAATATCAAACTGGGAATCCAGATTATTTCAGTTAAACAGGCAGCACGATAGTCTTATAAAAACTTTTGAAGAAGACTACCGGAAATATTTTAACCTTAAATACGATAATGAAATTGCTTCTTTAAAAGAAATTCAGTCAGAACTGGCCTCCGATCAGGTGATGATTGAATATTTTCTGGCAGATACCATGTTGTTTATTTTTACGGTTAAACCGGATGAACTTGTTTTAAGAACCAATATTATGGATACTTCACATAATACAAAACTTACTCATTTGCGGAAATATTATCAGAATAGCATACTCGATCATTCAAAAGAAGTTTACTGGAATTATATAAAGCTTTCTCATTATTTTTATCAAACCTTGATATTTCCTGTAAAGGATTTGATCAAAGAAAAAAGACTGATCATTGTTCCGGATGGAAGACTGGGATACATACCTTTTGAAACTCTCCTGGCTGACGTGCCACCAAGGGGTAAGCTTGACTATCGTAATTTGAATTATTTGATCAGGAATAATCCGGTTAGTTATTCCTATTCGGCAACAATTCATTTTAATAATCCAAAAAAAAAGGCATTAAATGAGGAATTGCTTGCTGTTGCACCTTCCTATGAAAAATATGGCATACATACAAATAGCAATGGCCAGGATACAAATGGTTTACGTATCGGCCCGATTTTCCATTCCAATTATGAAGTTAGTGGAATCAGTAGTATTTTCCCGGGTAAAGTACTTAAAGACATAAACGCGACCGAACAAAGATTTAAAAGTATTGCAAATCAATACAGTATCTTACATATGGCTATGCATGCTCTTATTGATGATAATAACCCCATGTTTTCGAAGCTGATTTTCACACCATCAGTTGAGGAAAATCAGGAAGATGGTTTTATGCATACTTACGAGTTATATAAGATGAAGCTGAATGCAGAACTTGCAGTACTTAGTGCCTGTAATACGGGTTCAGGAAAACTCAGGGAAGGAGAGGGGATCATCAACCTTGCCAGGGGGTTCACCTATGCAGGCGTACCAAGTATTATCATGACGCTTTGGGAAGTGGAAGATAAATCCGGTGCGGAGATCATGCTTAATTTTTATGACTATCTTAATAAAGGTTATTCAAAAGATCGGGCCTTGCAACAAGCCAAGCTTGACTACCTGAAAAATATGCCTCAGTTCCGGGCACATCCCTATTTCTGGTCTGCCTATGTAAATATCGGTGATACTGTTCCAATCAAACCGGGGCAATGGAACCTCTTAAAAATCACCCTCGTATTTATTCTTACTGTCGGAATTATAAGCATGACAATTTACCTGAGAAGAAATCAGAAAAGAAAAAAATAATTATATTTGCCTGATCATTGGTTTCTTTGTTTGTTAAAACTTAAACCAATCAAAGAGTAAAAGGGAATGCCGTGAAAATCGGCAACAGTTCCCGCTGCTGTGAACCCCCGGCCATTTGGCCGAAGTGGCTTTTGACAATTTAACCACTGTCCTGAACAAGAACGGATGGGAAGGTTTCAAAAGCCGGGGTAAGTCAGAAAACCTGCCAATGTCTTTGATTTTGTGGCCTGCGGTGAACAGGATGCTTGTCAAACGATACACAAAATTCCATCCTAAGTGTCGTTAGCTGCAAAATCAGAATAAAATGTAGTAACGATGAAAAATCAGCAACTAAATTTTATCAATTTTTATTAATCAAAATTTAAAAAAGTTATGAAAAAAGTTTACATGATTATTTTTTTCTGGGGATTAAGCATTTCAACAATAATGTCTCAGGATAGTTATTTATCACCAGCGGATGGGTACAAATCAAATGATATCTTATCATCGTTCAATAATTTCTTGGCATTCGACATTCATGAAAACATGCTTTATGCCAATAATGGTGATACCATCAAATGCTTCAACATAAATACCGGAGAATTACTAATGGAGTATCCCAGACCTACCGGATATGAGTCGTATGCAAGTTTTATTACTATGAGCGGTGATGGGAATTATATCTGGGCGGGATATACAACTTCCGGAAATACCGATGACAGGATTTACCGGATTGATTCGGAAACAGGTATTTGGGAGCTCATGGCGATTATGCCTGCAAACTTCGATCTGGAATTTCTGAACGATCATATCCTGGTTTCGGGACTGAACACTACTAGCTGGGATGATCCGGCTGCAGTTTTTGTGTTGGACACATCAGGAAACAACAAACACAGAAAGATTATTGAAATAGGAGGGAGCCCGGCCGGATTGGGCATCAATTCAAATAATGATCTGGTTTACGCTACCAGCTTTTTTGCACAACAAAACGGTTTGTTTAGCTGGGACAGCACGGATGTAGCAGCGGTGCTGGACAATATAGCTGATGATTCGCTGACTCTGACGGATGCAACCAAACTATCTGGTTTACCTGCTGGTGCTTACGATTGTCATGTTGATGCAAGTGACCATGTCATTTTTAATATCAATGATTTTTCTGCGCATAAAGTGCTGGCAAAATGGAATGGAACTATTGGAAATGAAAACAATTATGATACGCTCGCATTGGCAACAAGCGAAAATGACTGGCTCAGTTTTATTAAATCCCGGGGAAGTATCAGCGTTCAGAAAACTGGTAATGCTGTTTATGCTTTGTCGTTCGGACAACCCATTGCAGAATTGCACCTGGATTACTTACCTGTTCTTGCCAAAAGATTTAAAAATCCCGAAGACTATGAAACGGCTCCTGATAAGATCATTGACCTGGCATCTTATTTTATTAATCCTGATGATCCTGTGGCCTCTTTTAGTTATGAAATTCTGGTGAATTCAGATTCATCGGTTGCCATTGCTTCAATTGAAGAGCAAATGCTATCTATAGATTATATTGCTTCCGGACAAACAAATATAGTACTGAAGGCAGAGTCTGCCGGACAGTTTGTACAGGCAAATTTTGTCGTGGGTGTATATCCTGAAATATCAGGAGACTATGAAATTACTGGATTTGGCGAACTGAACATCCAATACAATTCATTCTGGAATGGCTCTGACCTGTCAGGTGGTTTTAATTCAGGCAACTATTTCTTTCCGAATCATTTCAATCCTGAGTATTTATCGTGGAGTAAATGGGCCTATTCAAACAAAGCAAACGATACCCTGCAAAACTATCTTAATCAATTCAGCGCCATTACAGCATCCGGATTTGATACAACCGGCACGGAAAATAATATATATGCGACTTCATACATTCCGGTTGATTGGGTAACATCAGCAACAATACCCGTACCTTTATATATTAATGATACCGTACCAAGAGAAATCAAAGGTTTGTTTGTTACGAACAGTGCCTGGACTGCACTTACCATGGAAAACGGAGATGATTTTGCAAAACAGTTCGGAGGCGAAACCGGCAACGATCCTGATTGGTTCAAGCTTCAGGTTTGGGGTTATCTTGAGGGTGCTGAAACAGATACCATTGAATTTTACCTGGCGGATTACCGCTTTAACGACAACACCAAAGATTACATTATTAAAACATGGCAATGGCTTGATATTTCTGAGATAGGTAAAACCGATAGTCTGCATTTCAACCTGGCATCTTCAGATATGGGATTGTATGGTATGAATACGCCTTCGTATTTTTGCGCTGATAATATTTATATGTCGGAAGGATCGTCTGCAATCGGAGAAAACCAAGCTGCCGGGATAAACTACAGGATATATCCAAATCCCACATCTGGTATTTTTAGCATTTATTATTATGGTGATCAGGAAACTTCGGTAAGTGTTTACAACATTTATGGCCGTCTGGTATTTTCGGATGAAGATTATAAACCGGAAAGCCTGATAGATTTAAACAAATATCCTGATGGTCCGTATATTGTAAAAGTACAGCAGGGTAGTTTAATTACGGGTAGAACGATTATTATACAATAACAATGACTTTTTTTTTATGAACAAATATTTAGTGACATTCTTGTTAATGATAAGCTGGCAAATGCTCAGTTCGCAATATATTTCAAAAGTATTGGAATATAAACCTGCACCGGGCCAGCATATTAACGCATCTCCTTGGGGAATACCTTCATCAGCTAATTCCATTATTGGAGGCATTAATGGTTCATTAAGTCTTGGCGCTTTTGGTGGTTATGTGATTTTTGAGTTTGAAAATCCGGTTGAAAATCACCCGGATAATCCATATGGAATTGATTTTACAGTTTTTGGAAATCCGATGAACAACTTATCCGAACCTGGTATTGTTTATGTTATGAAAGATGAAAACCAGAACGGATTGCCGGATGATATATGGTATGAGCTTGCAGGAAGTGATCATTTTTTCTCTTCAACCATCAGGAACTATGAGGTAGCTTATACAAACCCTCATGATACAGTTGCGGCAGATGTTCCGTGGGTGGACAACTTTGGCAACTCCGGGTATATTTATGCGAATGCAACTCATACACAACCTTATTACCCCATCCCGGATTCATTTCCGATGATTAATAATAATGAATATATCCTTACGGGAAGTTTAATCCGGATGCCGGTTGATACCTCAAATCCTGGTTTTATGAAATTTCCCCAGCGGGGATTCGGATATGCGGATAATACCCTGCGAGGCTCACCCCCTTATACAATTCCTGATGATCCCTATACTAATGACCTGGAAAATTCAGGTGGGGATGCATTTGATATTGGTTGGGCAATTGATACTGCCCGTAATTATGTTGATCTGGATATAATACATTTTATTAAAGTTCAAACAGCGGTGCAGGCAAACGGTGGATGGCTCGGCGAAGCTTCTACTGAAATAACAGGTGCTGTTGATGTGGAACCCAATAGTAGTGTAACGGGGGTGCTTGAGAATATTGTAATTAAAGACCTGCCGGTTATTCTAACAGCATCTACATATCAGCTTGAAGTTTTTTGTTTTTATCAGGGAAGATGGCAACCGCAAAAAGATGTCATTTGGACAACCAATATGGATGAAGCACAAATAGACGAGAATAATCTGCTAACAATTACAGCTTCGGGTGATCTGCAGATTACGGCGAGCATGGCTGATAACCCCGACATAAAATCTGTTGCAACAATCAGGGTAGAACTATCTTCAGTTGTTGATGATCTTTTTACAGAAAGTGTTAAGATATACCCCAATCCAGCGGAAAATACCGTCAAAATCATGGGTGCAAAAGGATCACGCATAACTATTATGGATATTACAGGTAATCAAATAAAAAAGAGATGGTTCAATAGCAATCAGGAGTGTTTGGATATCCCGGAATTGCCGGAAGGAATTTATATCCTTATGTTTGAAAAACAGGGATATTATTTCACAAGAAAGCTTATTATAAAATAGATGCTTATCAGGTTAAACATACTGCTTTTGTTTTTGACTTATTCCATTGTTGTTTCATCACAGGGCATTAAGGATTCTGTCTTCCGGTTAAAAACTGTTCAAATTAATGCCGAACGAAGTTTTAATAAAAATAAGGCCGGGATGAAGGAAACCAGCATTGATACCATTGTTTTAATTGAAAAGGTTAATCTTTCTTTATCAGATATTCTTTCAGAAAACACCCCGGTTTTTATTAAAAGCCATGGCAGGGGCGCACTGGCATCTGCCTCTTTCCGGGGTACTGCACCGTCACATACACAGGTTAACTGGAATGGCATGAATATAAATAGCCCGATGGCCGGAATGGTTGACTTTTCTTTGATCCCGGTTTACATCATTGATGATGTGAGCCTCAAATACGGTGCTGCCTCTATTTCTGATCAAGGCGGTGGTCTTGGGGGATTGGTTAGTATTAATAATCATATTGATTGGGAAGAAAAAACTAAACTTAGATATATTCAGGGTATTGGTAGTTACAGTACTTTTGATGAGTTTCTACAGTTTGGTTTTGGAAATAGCACAGTCAGGTCAAAAACAAGAGTATATCATAATTATTCCAAAAACGATTATACCTTCATTAACCGGGGTATTGGGAATATTGATCCGGAGACAGGAGAGGTTGTCAATCCAGTTGATACAAATCACAATGCGAACTTTACACGCTATGGGTTTTTGCAAGAGGTATATTTCAAGCCCAACCAGAATAATGTTGTTTCGGCCAGGTGGTGGTGGCAAAAAGCCCAAAGAACCATTCCAAGAGCTACAAGCTACGAAGGTCCTGATAATTCCAATCTCAACCGGCAAAATGATAATGATAACAGAATTGTAGTTGATTGGAAACGCTTTGGAGAAAATAATAGCTTTATGATGCGTTCGGGATATTCCCGTAAGGATTTGACCTATTCGTTAAAAAATCAGGTGCCAGGATTGGGAGAGGTGCCAGCGGTGTATTCCGAAAGCAAACAAAATAGCTCATATAACACCATTTCATATTCAATAAATCCTGACCGGAGCTTTTCAATTGAGAGCAGCGTTGATTTTAATTATCATGATGTTAATACACACGATACGGTTAAAAATACAGGTTATGCAGGGCACCGTTCGGAGCTTTCTTTGTTAATGGCTGTTCGCAGGAATTTCAATGATCGTTTGAATCTTAACCTGATGTTGCGGCAAAACTGGACAGATTTTAATGTTCAACCCATTATTCCATATTTTGGTTTTGATTTAAGAATAATCAAGGAAAAGAACCTGATACTCAAGGGAAATATCGCCCGGAATTATCACCAGCCCAGTTTAAATGATTTATACTGGCAACCGGGAGGTAATCCTGATCTGAAACCGGAAGAAGGCTTTGGCTTTGAATTGGGTCTGGAATACCAGGTGGTTTTAAACGATCATAAATTACAAGCAGAAATATCTGCCTTTCATTCCGGTATTGAGAACTGGATACTTTGGATTCCAAGTTATAAAGGCTACTGGGAGCCAGGAAATATCAAACGTGTATTATCACAAGGCATTGAAATGTGTTTTTATTTGAATGGAAACATTGGTAAATTGGATTATAAACTGATGGCAAATTATGCATACACAAGCAGCAAAAATTATGGCGATCCAGTTGCCTGGGGAGATGAATCATATGGAAAACAATTGGTTTACATTCCGTTACACTCCGGTAACATTATGGTTAATCTTTCATACGGAAGGTTTTACCTTACTTATCAGCACAATTCCTTTAGTGAAAGATATACAACTTCAAGCAACGATGTTACAAAGCGTGATTGGCTATATCCCTATTTTATGAATGACTTAATCATTGGAAAAAAATTTAAGTTCAAAAAGATTTTGCTTGCAGCAGAATTTAAGATTTACAATTTTTTCAATGAAACTTATCATTCAATTCTTTATCGCCCGATGCCGGGAAGAAATTTTATGTTCATGATCATGTTAAAAATCTAGATGCAAATGCGAAAAAGCAGATCATTTATATTATTACTGTTTTTGCTGATTAGCGCATCCTGTATGAAAGATGATGAGTTATGGAACGAAAACAGTCCCGTTATTCAATCTTATGAAGGTTTGTTTATTTTAAATGAAGGAAACTTCATGTATAATAATGCTTCACTTTCATACTATGATATAGAAAGCCGGGAAGTATATAATGATATATTTTACAAAACCAATGCACTGCCATTGGGGGATGTCGCTCAATCCATGCAAATCCGCGATAATCTGGGGTATGTCGTTGTGAATAATAGTGGGAAAATCTACGTGATTGATATAGAAACCTTAGAATATAAAGGTAAAATCACCGGGCTGACTTCCCCGCGTTACATTCATTTTATTAATGATACCAAGGCCTATGTTACGGATCTTTATGCAAAACAAATTACCATAATAAATCCTCAAACACTTCGGATTAGCGGTGCTATTGATATCAACAATGGAAATACCCAATTCCCACAACATAATGCCGATGAAATGTTACAATATGGTAAATTTATTTTTACCAATTGCTGGAGCTTTGATAATCAAATACTGGTGATCAATAGTGAAAGCGATCAATTGATAGATTCTATTGAAGTTTTAATACAGCCTGTATCAATGGTTCTGGACAGGTTCAACAAGATCTGGGTTTTATGTGATGGCGGTTTTGAAGGTAATCCATATGGATATAAGGAACCAGGTCTTGTAAAGATCAATGCCGAAACCCGGCAGATCGAACGAGTTTTGAGATTTGAGCTTGAAGAAAGGCCTGTTGATATAAAAATTAATGGTACGCGTGATACTTTATATTTTATTAACAAACATGTATACCGCCTTGCGGTGGGTTCGGTGCGTGAACCTGAAATGATTATTGAAAGTCCTTATCAGGGCGTCATTGGTGGTTATAATAGTCTTGCCGTTGATCCAAAAACATCCGAGATTTATGTTTCGGATGCGATTGATATGGTGCAACGGGGATTGGTATACAGATACATGCCTGATGCTACCATCATAGATACATTCAAAGTAGGGATTATACCCAATGGGTTTTGCTTTGGTATGAAAGATAATGCACATTAGAACGATTTACCTGATAACTTTTACGCGGACAGCAACAGGCCCTTTCTTCCCCTGTTCAACTTCGAATTCTACCTTGTTGCCTTCTCTGATCTCTTCAGTAATGTCGTTTACATGTACAAAGATGCTTTCTCTGGTTTCCGTATCCTTTATAAATCCGTATCCTTTCGAATCATTGAAAAAGTCTACAATTCCATTCCTGATAGGGTCAAGATCATTTTTGTCATGTTTAGGCGGTCCTGTTTCAATATCCTCAAGCTTGGTTTCTGTTTTATTGTCCGGGTCGGGTGGGGTGGAAGTGATGTTGCCATTTTCATCAACATAAGCAATCATATCATCCAGACTGCTTTTTTTCTCCTGTTCTTTTTTTGCCTGTCTTTTTTCGGCTTTTAATTTTCTCTTTTTTTCCTTTTTGTTTCTGACTTCTTTTTTGTTGTATGTTTCTTTTGATCTGCTCATAGTGTACTTGAATGTTGATTTTGTTTAAGTTTATACAAAGACAATTCCTGTCATGGATTATTTAAAACTGGGATTTTTAAAATTTCTTCATTAAGGAAAAATGCTGGCAGCTTCAAAAAAAATCCAATAAAGCAAAATTCCGAAACATAAACGCAAACACCCATTCCTCCCTGAAAGACCGGAATGGGTGTATTATAGCTTTTAATATGAATTGGATTCAAATTAATGATTTAGTCTGCTAATTTTACGTTAATTGCAATAAGGCCTTTGTCGCCTTGTTTGGTTTCGAAAGTGACTACCTGATCTTTTTCCAAACCATTGAATGGTCTGTCCAAGCTTGTTCTGTGAACAAACAGATCATCGCCATCTTCTGACTCAATGAAACCATAACCTTTGGTTTCATTGTACCATTTTACTTTTCCTTTTGACATGATAAGTTGTTTTAAAATCTTTTGTTAAAATTTTCTTTTTTGGGCCTGGCTTCGTTAACAACCAGTTCCCTGTTTTCGAGTGTGGCTCCGTTCAGTTCTGAGATTGCTTTATTAGCTTCATCTCCATTTTCCATAGTAACAAAACCAAAACCTTTGCTTTTGCCACTGTATTTGTCCATGATAATTTTTACGGAACTTACTGTTCCGTATTCTTCGAAAATGCCTTCGAGGTCATTTTCATTAACCTTGTAATTAAGGTTTCCTACATAAATGTTCATTTGTTTTGAAAAATTAATTTGTTAATTGTTTTTATATCCGGATTTAAAAATGAAAGCTGTGGTGAACTAATAGCGCAAAGGTGATTAGCTTAAAAAGCAACAATTTTCAAATCTGAATTTTTGCAAAGATACATTATATTTGCATCACTTATATTATTTTTATCCAATAATTTAAGATCAATAGTTTAATCCGGGTACAGTATTCTTTTTGTCC
>CAZTAW010000021.1:0-24202 GCA_964611705.1 uncultured Bacteroidales bacterium | reverse complement strand
TCTTTACGGATACGATTTTTCGCTGTTTTATTTCTTTTATACGCACTTTCAGCTCTTTATCAAGATGCCAGTTAATGCCTTTTGCAAAGGATAAAATATTCCCGGTCAGTATTTTTTCCAGGAATTCAATTTGGTCTATTTCCGAATTAATCTTTTTAAAATCTTCAAAGTTTTTCTGATTTAATGCAAGCCAGTTGCGGAGATAATAATTGAAAGATTTATCCCATACCTGCATATTGAATTGATTCATCTTAAGCTTGCTAATTTTTAGATTATAATTCCTGTCGCCGAGAATTAAACCTTCTTGCTTGTTTTCAAAAAAATTGTGAATTTCGTCTACACCTTTATCAATACAAATAATTACAGGTTTGTCATAATTTCTTTTGTACTGAATAAGCGGATATTTATAAAGAAACTCATTTTTTAAGTGGTTGTGAAAAATAAGATTTTCCCTGCCTGCTGTTTTTACTATCGCTGCTCTGAATGCCGGGATTTCATATGCTTCAATTGGGTTTTCAAATTCGATATGTAATACTCTGAGTCGTATCATCTTGTTTATCAGAAGTTTTGGATGTATGATACATTTGTTGTAAACAAAAATAGATAATATTTACAAGAAATCAAAATATCAAAAAACTGTTAGCGTATTAAACTATATTTCAAATTATCAAATTCTTTACGGGTATTTATTCTATCGTCAGCTTCATTCTGATCTTCTGTTTACTGTATAAAACCTCCACAACATACAAACCCGGCTCCAAATCCGTGATGTTAATCGTTTCCTGAATTTGCTTTATATCAAGCACAATCTGCCCGATTTGATTAAATATCTTTATATCACCATGAAACCCACTTTCATTATACATAATTGATATTTCTTTTTCAGCCGGATTAGGATATATTTTAAATGCACCCAAACTGAATATTTCCGGCACTGCGCTGGCATTACATGCATCTTCAACTTCTGCCTGGGAACCACAACCTGTAGCATTATTATGTAGCCAGATCGTTCCACTCGGATTTACAAGATAATCGCAAACACTTTTCACTTCACAAGTGGTTAAGAGAGGATTATATGTAATTTTCAGATTTGTGATAGACTGATGGTCAATATTGTCAATACCAGTCAAAGATTCCAGAAATTGGTTTCCGCTTATGATCAACTCCCCTCCTATTGATGTCAGGTTTTCCAATCCGGACAAATTGGTAATATTATTACAACCTCCAATTTGCAGCCCACCACCAATAGTTGTTAGATTAGTGAGTGGAGTGAATTCAGTAAAAACAGCACCTCCAATATACAATTTGCCGGCGATAGTATTTAATGATTCAAGGCCGGTTAATGAGTTGAGTGCGGTAAGCGCATTCAAGGAGAAGTTGCCGTTAACGGTTGTTAATGAATTCAATCCGGTAAGGGTTTCAATTCCATCGCAATCATTGATTATAAAATTTCCTTCAACCGTTGTTAAAGCATCCAGCCCGCTTAAATCAGTCAGATAGTTGGCATACCCCATATCCAAACCACCGATTGTTGTAACAGATTCAAGTCCTGTTAAGCTGGTAAGTGCTTCATGATAGCCTATTTCGAGTTCGCCTCCAATGGAGGTTAGTGCCCCGAGTCCGCTCAAATCCGTTAATGCATGGTTCTCATAAAAAATCAAACCGCCGCCGATAGTTTCCAGTGCATCCAGTCCGTTTACCGCAGTCAATGCTTCATTGTATTCAATACGTAAGTATCCACCGATAGAAGTCAGAGCATCCAGTCCGGATAAATTTGTAAGGTTTTCATTGGTATTGATCTCAAGATTGCCGTCAATTTTCTCAAGAACACTTAATCCATCCAGATTTGAAACATCTGTTACATAGCCTGTCCCAATACTCACATCACCCTCAATCTCAATGCAGTCAGGATAATTGGTCTGGAAGTTGTCAATAGCTTCCTGGGTAAGAAACACGATTCCATCAGGTAAGCATGTCTGCGAAAACAGCCCGGTATATGTGAAAAGGGCAATTACAATAAATAAAGTAAATTTTTTCATAAGATTTTGTTGCTAAAGGTAGGAATTTTTTAATTAACCTTCTTTCAGATAAATAAAGATATTAACATATATACCAACCTATACAAAAAACAACACCACACCTCCAACGCTTATAAATGCACCAAGAATCTCAAGCGGTGTAACTTTTTGTTTAAAGATCATGATGGATGGGAGGATAATCAGTATCGGGACTATTGCCATGATTGTGGAAGCTATGCCGGTTTTGGTAAGCTGAACCGCAAGCAACGAAAAGGAAACACCAAGAAAAGGCCCAAAGAAGGAACCACCCGTAATACCAATCATTCCCTTTTTATCTCGAATTGCATTTTTGATCAGAAAACCTTTTTTCATTATAAGTATTATAATGGCGAAACCGGCAATGGCAGCAATACTACGTATTTGTGTGGCTGCAAATGCATCATAAGATTTCATCCCGTATTTACTGAGCACGAGCCCTACAGCTTGCCCAACAGCACCTCCAAGCGCAAACAACAATCCCGTAACAGGATATGAAAATTTAATTCTTTTTCCGTTTACGGGGCGGGTAAAAACCGACAATGAAATACCACTAACAGTAAGGAACATTCCAAGCAAACTTTTAAATGAAAGCGTTTCTCCGAGTAATGCAAAACCAATGATGGCCGTTATGGGCGGAACAAGTGTCATTACAAGCATCCCTATACGGGAATTGATCATGGCATAAGCACGAAACAAAAAATAATCACCCATTACAAAACCGACAAGCCCGGAAAGTGATAGCCATATCCAATTAAAATTTGTTGCATCAGTGGGCAGCGGATTACCCCGGTATATCCATGTAAAAACAAACAGGAAAACAAAAGCAAAAACCAACCGGATCATATTCACAGCAAGGGAACCAACCCGCTTGGAAGCCATTTCAAAAAACAAGGCTGTTGCTGTCCAGAATACAGCCGTTGCCAAAGCAGCTAATTCGCCGGCATGAGACATAATATAGTAACCTTAAAATTTGGCGCAAATGTAGTATAATTTGCCTCATTCGATTGAATAAATCTTGATGATACCTAATCTGATTTACAAAAGATGCTTAACATTTAGTTGTTAATATTTTTGCAAATTGCTTTGTAATATACTGAATCTTACAAGAAATGCAATACGTTTTTTTGTTAGATGCAGTTATACCGATAGGAACATAAGCTCAATCATTGCAAACCTGTTCCGAACCGGTATAGATGCAGTTATACCGACTGGAGCATAAGATCAATTATTGCAAACCTTTTCCGAATCGGTATAGCACACCACAAGCTGATATCGGTACACCACCTTATAATGCTTTCTTATTTATAGATCATGAAAGAGGAAAGGAAATTCATCTTATTGATAACGAACCAACAAGTAAAGTTGATGAAAGTTACTTTGGTACTTTGAACGATGATTCCGATCCTGCAACAGGAAGGTATTATGTTACCGGAAACAAATTGCCCTGGGTCATTGAAATACCTGAAAACTTTGATTATCCGATTGAGAAAGCGAATATATTGCAGACTTATCTCAAGTTTGCCGAATGGGCCATTTCAGGAGGCACAACATATACAGACTGGTATGCAGATGAACCCGGATACAGGAATGAAAACAACATATACGCAACATACGAATAATACCTGATATATGTGTTGAAAGGCTGATTTGGCAGTTGCCGGATCAGCCTTTAGTTTTTTTGCTTGATCTTATAAACTTCCCCATCAACGGCAAGCTGTGTATCCGGAAATATCTCCCTGGCCTCATTCAACAATACCTCCGCATCCTTATACCGTGCCGAAAAATGTCCGATGATCAATTGACCGTCCTTTGCCTTTTTAGCAATCATCGCGGCGTCCTTCGCTGTTGAATGGAATTTCTCATCGGCTTCTTTTCTTTTGTCTTCGCCAAAAGTGGCTTCATGATACAGCAGATCAACCCCGGAAATATAAGGCAAAATGCTTTCGGTATACTTTGTATCGGAACAATATGCAAAAGAACGGGGTTTGGGTGGGGCAATTGTAATCTTTTCATTTGGATAAACATTCCCTTTTTCATCAATAAAATCCGCTCCGTTTTTGATTTTTTCAAATTGATCAATGGGAATATCGTGATTTGCTACAAACTTTTTATCTATGTTCCGTGAAAGCGGTTTTTCCCTGAACACAAATCCCCATGTCGGAATGCGATGCTTAAGCTGAAAGGAGTGAATGGTATAATCATTTCCATCAACAAGCAATTGATTATCCTCTTTTGAATGAAAATGATAATTCACAGGAAAAGTAAAATAGCTGTCCGTGATCTTTAATTGCAGGTTAATGATCTTATCCAGTTTTTCGGGACAGTAAATATTTATGGGATTTGTTCTTCCAAGCAATTGCATGGTTGATAACAGACCGATCAAACCAAAGAAATGATCGCCATGCAGGTGACTGATAAAAATATGATTTATTCGTTGAAATTTCACCCCGTACTTTCTTACCTGAACCTGAGTTCCATCACCACAATCAATCATAAAATGCTTTTCATTCAGGTTTACTACCTGTGAACTTAGTGTTCTTTCTTTGGTTGGCAAAGCCGAGCTACTTCCTAATATTCTGATATCAAAACGCATACTGATTAAAATCTTATCTCCAAAAACAGGTAAAAAAAGAGGCTGTCTTCAAAAGTTAAAATTTGGTGGTTTATGACCGAAATCTACTTTGTGTATTCTTTGTACTCCCGATTATCGGAACTTTGTGTTCCTTTGTGGTTCAATATATTAAGATTAACCACTCTATATAGTCTATCGGGAGTTCAATAAGGATTACACAAACACCAAGACTTCAGAAGACAGCCTCTTTTGGAATAATTTATTATGTTCTTACTTCTTGTCTTTTTTCTTCTTTTCAGAAGCTTCCATCTCCTCTTTGAGATTTGCCAGTGCATCAAGATCGCCCAGGGTAGTTTTTTCAAGGCCTTCCTGTATTTTTCTCACCGTTCTTCTTGTTGTTCTTTCTCCACCCCTGGCTTTGGCTTTTTGTTTAGCCTTAACATCTCTCTTCTCATCCTCATAAATTTTAGCATGTGAAAGAATGATCTTTTTGTTTTCTTTTGAAAATTCGATCACTTTAAAATCAAGTGTTTCGTCTATTTTTGCATTCGATCCGTCTTCTTTCTTGAGGTGACGATTCGGGGCAAATCCTTCAACACCATACGGAAGTGCAACAACAGCGCCTTTATCATTCATCTCGGTAATGGTACCTTTATGAATTGAATTCATGGTAAAGATTGATTCGAATACATCCCATGGATTTTCTTCGAGTTGTTTATGTCCTAAGCTTAACCTTCTGTTTTCAACATCAACGTCAAGCACAACAACATCAATCTCCTCTCCTATCTTTGTAAACTCAGCGGGGTGCTTGATCTTCTTCGACCATGAAAGATCTGAAATATGGATCAATCCGTCAACACCTTCTTCCAACTCAACAAAAATTCCAAAGTTGGTGAAGTTCATCACCTTGGCTCTGTGCTTCGAACTTTTCGGATATTTTGTTTCGATGTTTTCCCACGGATCAGGGATCAGTTGCTTCATTCCCAGTGACATCTTTCTTTCCTCGCGGTCGAGGGTAAGAATAACGGCTTCTACTTCATCACCAACTTTAAGAAAGTCCTGTGCTGTACGAAGGTGCTGTGACCATGACATTTCGGAAACATGTATCAGGCCTTCAACACCAGATGCAATTTCTATAAATGCACCGTAGTCTGCGATAACAACAACTTTTCCTTTTACTTTGTCACCAACCTTGAGGTTCGGATCCAATGCATCCCATGGATGTGGAGTTAATTGTTTCAGACCAAGTGCAATACGTTTTTTATCATCATCAAAGTCAAGAATAACAACCTTAATCTTTTCATCCAACTGTACAATTTCTTCCGGATGGTTGATCCTGCCCCATGAAAGGTCTGTGATGTGGATCAGTCCGTCTACACCACCGAGGTCAATAAACACACCGTATGAAGTTATATTTTTAACAGTTCCTTCGAGCACCTGTCCTTTTTCGAGCCTGGCCATGATCTCGGCTTTCTGCTGTTCAAGCTCGTCCTCGATAAGCGCTTTATGCGAAACAACCACATTCTTAAATTCATGATTGATTTTAACAACCTTGAACTCCATGGTTTTTCCAACAAAAACATCATAATCACGAATAGGCTTCACATCAATTTGTGATCCGGGAAGGAATGCTTCCAGTCCGAATACTTCAACGATAAGACCTCCTTTTGTACGGCATTTTACATAACCATTGATGATCTTGTCGTTATCGTAAGCTTCGTTGATGCGATCCCATGATTTCAGGATACGGGCTTTTTTATGTGAAAGGATCAACTGACCACTGGGGTCTTCCTGGTTTTCAACATACACTTCAATGGTATCACCTACCTTTAGATCAGGATTATACCTGAATTCCGATAAGGGAATAACACCATCCGACTTAAAGCCAATATTTACAACAACTTCACGGTTATTTTTGGCTACAACCGTACCGTCAACAACATCATGCTCAACAACTGAACTCAAAGTTTTATCATAAAGTGTTTCGAGCTTTTCCCTCTCTTTTTCGTTGTATACATCCTGTTTCTTACCCAGGGCGTCCCAATCGAAGTCTTCCTTTGAAACATCTTCAGCTTCCTTTACTTTGTCAATGATTTCTTCTTCTTTCTTGTCAGGAAGAGAGGTGGGCTCTGATGTCTTTTTTTCTGCGGTTACTTCGGCAGGTTTTTCTTCCTTTTTCTCTTCTTCTTTCTTTGCTTCGGTTTTGGGCTCCTCTTTGACTTCTGGTTTTGCTTCCTCTTTTCCCTCCTCTTTCTTTTCTTCTGCTACCTCTTCCATTTTTTCGGGTTCCTGTTTTTCTTCAGCCTTGGGTTTTTCATTTTCTGGTGTATCGGCTTTCTTCTCTTCCACTTTCTTCTCCTCTTCAGCCTTTGCTCCCTGTTTTTCGGATGTTGATTCTTTCTTCGTTTCTTCCGCTTTGGTTTCCTCAGCTTTTACTTCTTCAACACTTTCCTTCTTTTCAACATCCTTGTTTGTTTTGTCTTCTGTCATTTAGATTTTTTTATGTCCTTAAAAAGGACGGGTTCAACAATCAATTAATTCTCAAAATTAAAAGCCGGATTTGTATATTTTACAAACAACCAAACTTAAAATTGGCGTGCAAAATTACTAAATATTCCTTAAGTAGAAAAAATTTAAGCCTTTTATTATCAGGTCAGTCAATTACATTACCTTTGCACCCCGTAACAAAAAGGAGGAAAAATGGCGTTGAACTGTGGTATTATTGGCATTACGAACATTGGAAAAACAACTATTTTCAATTGTATTTCAGCAAAAAAAGCCGAAGCGAGCAATTATGCTTTCAGCGCCTCGAAATCAAATATTGGTATGGTTGAAGTTCCTGATCCGAGATTGTACGAGATTAACAAATACATTAAAGCGGCCAAACTAATCCCCGCTACCGTAGAAATTGTTGACATCCCCGGACTGACCAAAGGCTCCAGCCAGGGAGAAGGTGTTGGCAACAAATTCCTGAACGACATCCAGCAATCCAATGCCCTGATCCATGTACTACGCTGTTTCGACGACCCAAATCTTTCACATGTTGAAGGTTCGGTTAACCCGGTCAGAGATAAAGAAATAGTTGACCTGGAACTTCAGGTGAAAGACCTTGAAATGATAGAGCGAAGAATTGAGCGCACCGAGAAAATTGCTGTCCACGATAAAAAGGCCAAACACGAACTCGACACCCTTTTAAAATATAAAGACCACTTTGAAAATTTTAAAAACGCCCGGGATTTTGAAATAAGCAAAGAAGACCGGGCTTCCCTCAAAGACTTGTATTTACTTACCGAAAAACCCGTGCTTTATGTATGTAATGTAGATGATGCTTCCGCAACAAGCGGAAACAAATACACCGAAATGGTAAATAATGCCGTAAAGGACGAGGATACTGAAACCCTGATCATCGCCGGGCAGTTGGAAGCAGAAATATCAGAACTTGACGATGCTGACGACAGGAAAGAGTTCCTTGATGATGCTGGTCTTACAGAACCCGGTGTTAATAAGCTCATCCGCTCAGCTTATAAATTACTTGACCTGCAATCTTTCTTTACTGCCGGCCCGAAAGAAACCAGGGCATGGACCATCAGAAGAGGCACCAATGCACAGGAAGCTGCCGGGGTGATCCACAGCGACATGGAAAGAGGCTTTATCCGCGGCGAAGTAATGAAATACGAGGACTTTGTAAAATACGGCTCGGAACACGCTGTAAAAGAAGCCGGCAAATTCCGCCTTGAAGGCAAAAACTACATCCTGGAAGACGGGGATATTATGCATGTGAGGTTTAATGTGTAAAGGGTACTTAAGTGATGCTATTTTATTAGCTTTTGTGCAACATATAAAATGGGCTTAGTGACATTATTTGAAATCCGCAAAAAAGATCGTAAATTTGTCAAAAACAAAAAACTATGAGCAACATTGAAATGACAGCCATATTTGAGCCATGCAAGGAAGGCGGTTTTATTGCTTATATAGAAGAAATTCCAGGCATTAATAGTCAAGGGGAAACAATCGAAGAAGCCAAAGAAAATCTTACTGAAGCAATTAATCTTATGTTTGAAGAGAGGAGATCAAGCTTGAGAAAGAATAAAACCAAAAGAGTAAAAAAGTTAATTACTCAAACCCTTACCTTCAGCCTGTAGTGAAAAGAAAAAAACTCACCAAATATCTTGAAAAACATAATTGTTTTATCGTCAGAGAGGGAAATAAGCACTCACTTTATAGAAATACAAAAACTGGTGAATTGTCAACAGTTCCCAGGCATTCTGATATCAAGGAGAATTTATGCCGAAAAATATGCAAAGATATTGGAATTCCTGATATTCTAAAAAAATAAAATAGTTGCTCAACACACGTTAAATCATTACGTGAAAAACCTGGCTTCAAGGATTACCAAATAACGCTTAACAGTTGTATACCAAAAAACCTGTCAGGTTTCGAAAACCTGACAGGTTTAACTATCTGATAAAGGCCGTAAAATTCCTGTTTCTGATTCTTATCATTGGTTCTTAAACACCAGCTTCCCATTCTCTGCATCCAGTGTGATTTTGTGTTCCTTATCCACATTTCCGGCAAGTATCATTTTTGATAATTCATTCAGCACCTCGCGCTGGATAACACGTTTTATAGGCCTTGCGCCGTATTGCGGATCAAAGCCTGCATCGGCGATCAGGTCAAGGGCATTTTCAGTTACTTCAAGATTTATATCATTATTTTGAAGCATTTTTTCCACCCGCTTCAACTGAAGTTTGACAATATCATGTATTTCATCCTTATTCAGAGGTTTGAACATGATAATCTCATCCACCCTGTTTAGGAATTCGGGGCGAATTGATTTTTTCAGCAGGTCGAAAACTTCATTACGGGTTACTTCAAACAATTTTTCATTATCCGCAGCCTCGGGCCTTCCCAGCTTTTCCTGTATGATCAGCGAACCAATATTTGAGGTCATAATGATGATGGTATTTTTAAAGTCCACTACCCTTCCCTTGTTATCGGTCAGCCTTCCGTCGTCAAGTACCTGTAGAAGAATATTGAAAACATCAGGATGAGCCTTTTCAATCTCATCAAGTAACACAACAGAATAGGGCTTACGCCTCACAGCCTCCGTCAACTGCCCACTTTCTTCATAACCCACATATCCCGGAGGAGCGCCAACCAGCCTGGATACCGAATGCCTTTCCTGGTATTCCGACATATCAATCCTCACCATGGAGTTTTCATCATTAAAAAGAAAATCGGCCAGGGCTTTTGCCAGCTCGGTTTTACCAACTCCGGTTGTTCCGAGGAAAATAAAAGAGCCAATAGGTCTTGAGGCATCCTGCAATCCGGCTCTGCTTCTGCGTATCGCATCCGATACGGCATGAATGGCTTCATCCTGCCCAATTACTCTTTGGTGTAGTTTATCTTCGAGGTTCAGTAGCTTTTCCCTTTCGCTTTGGAGCATCCGGCTTACCGGGATTCCGGTCCACCTGGAAACGATCTCTGCAATTTCTTCAGCGCCAACTTCCTCGTTGATCATGGGTTTGTCTCCCTGCAATTCCTGCAACTTAATTCTGAGAGCTTCCAGATCACCTTCGGCTTCTTTCATTTTTCCGTATCTCAATTCGGCAACCAGTCCGAAATCCCCATTTCGCTCTGCCTGTTCAGCTTCAAGCTTATAATCCTCAATATCTTTTTTACGGTTCTGGATATTCTCAACCACATCTTTTTCGGCCTGCCATTTGGCTTTCATACTATTTCTTTCCTCATTGAGATTAGCTATTTCTTCGTTTAAAGATTTTAGTTTCTTTTTGTCTTTTTCACGTTTAATAGCTTCTTTCTCAATTTCAAGTTGTCTGATCCTTCTTTCAATTACCTCAAGTTCCTCCGGTACCGAGTTGATTTCCAATCTCAGTTTCGATGCTGCTTCATCAATTAAATCAATGGCTTTATCAGGTAAAAACCTGTCGGTTATGTATCGCTGAGACAACTCAACGGCAGCAATAATTGCGTCATCTTTAATTCTTACATGATGATGGGTTTCGTACCTTTCTTTCAATCCCCTCAGAATCGAGATCGCATCCAGTGTGTCGGGCTCATTCACCATTACGATCTGGAAACGTCTTTCAAGGGCTTTGTCTTTTTCAAAATATTTCTGATATTCTTTCAGAGTGGTTGCGCCTATAGCACGTAACTCACCTCTTGCAAGTGCCGGCTTCAGAATATTGGCAGCATCCATTGCCCCTTCCGAAGCCCCTGCACCAACAAGTGTATGTATTTCATCAATGAACATAACGATCTCCCCGTCGGAGCCTACAACTTCTTTCACTACACTTTTCAACCTTTCCTCAAATTCACCCTTGTATTTGGCTCCGGCTATCAAAGCTCCCATATCCAGCGAATAGATCAGCTTGGATTTGAGGTTCTCCGGCACATCCCCATTAACAATTCTGTGGGCCAAACCTTCTGCAATAGCGGTTTTTCCTGTTCCGGGTTCACCGATGAGGATGGGATTGTTTTTTGTACGCCTTGATAAGATATGCAATATCCTGCGGATTTCATCATCCCTTCCGATCACCGGATCGAGTTTTCCTGATTGGGCCAGGTCATTCAGGTTTCTTGCATACCTGGCCAATGCATTATATTGATTTTCAGCAGAATGCGTATCGGCTTTTGTGCCTTTGCGTAACTGCTTTATGGCTTCTTTCAGTTCTTTCTCCGTAACGCCATTATCTTTTAAAAGTTTGGATGCCGTATCATTCACAGCAAGTATCCCGAGCAAAATGTGTTCTATGGATACAAACTGATCCTTGAAATCCCCGGCAAACTTGTTTGCCTTTTGTAAAGCATTGCGTGCATCATCAGACAAATACTGATCCCCGCCGCTTACCTTTGGCAAAGATTCAATGATCTTGTCAAGCGCTTCTTTAAAAACAACTATATTAACATTTAGCTTGCGCAGCAAAAACGGAATTACATTTTCGTCAACAGTTAAAACAGCATTGAGTATATGAACATTTTCAATAGCCTGGTGCTGTTTAGCACCTGCAATTTCCTGGGCATTTTGAATGGCTTCCTGTGATTTGATTGTAAAATTATTAAAGTTCATTTATTTTCTCCTTTTAAAAAATTCATCTTTATTTATCAAAATATCTGCCAATGAATCCCAAAACCCAAAATCAGGAAATAATGACATTTCAATTGATATATAATGACATAATGGCTTGTTTTTCAATTTTTTACACAAATCAAGCTGACCACTTGTCAGTTCTACAATGAAAATCAAATGGAAGCGTTTATAAATTTTAGCTATTTTTGCGCACCTGTGATGATATTAATCCAAGGAATGAAACATACACTTTTCGCCATTTTAATAATCTTTTTTTCTTTCCAGGCAACAGCTCAGGATTGCCAGATTGAAGTACAGGGTGAAGTACCTGCCTGTCCGGGAGCTTTGCTTTTGTTAAGTGTTGAAGAATCCGACACGCTGGATTATTTATGGACACCGGGAAATGACACAACAGCCACAATTCCTGTCAGGCCGGAAGAAACCACAGAATACAAGGTACTGGTTTACAACAATAATTACGAATGTGAAGACAGTGTAACCATTGAGGTTTATCCTAAAATTACCGTTGAATTTAACCAGACTGATACAACATGCACAGGTGCAGATGCTGATTGCCAGGCTAAGGTAGAAGCCATCGCTGGTGAAGAATTTCCTTTTGATGAATATAATTATACATGGGAGGTTTCGGAATGGAATATAGATCCTGAAAGGCCGTGGTATGCCATTGGATTATGTGGTGATGTTTATTACAGTATAAGAGTCGAAGACCCATACGGATGTTACATTGACACATCCTATCAGATCATTCCTTTCAGATCGCCTGAAATAGAGATCACCGCTCTTCCGGATACCCTTGTATACATAAAAAATCCGTGGATAACATTTTCATACGAAAACCTTTCAATTGATTCCATGGAGGTTATCAACCACTGGTGGGATTTTGGTGATTCCACCACATCCACGCTCAGCTCTCCGAGGCATTTGTTTGACAACATCAGGATATTTTATGTTGGATTGAACATCACGGACAATCATGGATGCGATACGATTTACTATCAGCCCATTGAGGTTAAGCCCGTAGAATTGATGATACCCAATGCTTTTACTCCCAACGGAGATGGAATAAATGATATTCTTGCTTTCACGGCCAAAACACCTGAAGGAGCTGATCCCTCCATTACACTTGATACTTATTATAAAAGTAACGAACTGCTCATTTTTAACCGCTATGGACATAAGGTTTTTGAAGCCAATGATTATCAAAACGATTGGGGCGGCGGAGATTTGCCTGATGGTGTTTACTTTTTTGTACTGACTTGCCATGGCCAATTCGGGGATGACGTTTTTAAGGGTTCCATTACAATAATCGGAAAAAACAATTATTAGATTCGGCTATCGTTAGTTTAGCTGAAAATGCTATTTTTGCAAAAAAAATCAGATATGAAAGTTAATTTGCCATATATACTGATAATCATTTTAACAATCGCATTGACTGGATGTGGCAGCAGTCAGAAGAACGGTGATCAGGAACTCATACCAACCGATGTTGTTAAAAATCCGCAAACTGCCAATAAGGATTCGAAATCAAAGCAAATGCCCGGGATAGAATTTGAAAGATCCGAATATAATTTCGGCAAGATCATTGAAGGCGAAGTCGTATCTTTTGGTTTTAAGTTTACCAACACAGGTGAGTCCGATCTATTGATTTCCACTGTACGGACCTCATGCGGATGTACGGCATCCGAGTATCCTGAAAAGCCGATCAAACCCGGCGATGAAGGCGTTGTAAAAATCACCTTCAACTCTAAAGGCAGACACGGCTTTCAAAAGAAAACAGCCGTTGTGATTGCAAACACACAACCCAGCAAAATCTTTCTCATTATAAAAGCAAAAATATATCAACCTGAAAATTAATAATTAACAATTAAATATATTATGACAAATTTTTTGTTTATTTTATTGCAGGCAGAGCAAACACCAACAAAAGGTGATGGATCATTTATGCAATTTTTACCCTTGATACTGATTGTTGTTGTCTTTTATCTGTTTTTCATTCGTCCACAAATGAAGAAATCAAAAGAGCAAAGAAGATTTCGTGAAAACCTCAAGAAAGGTGACAAAGTAGTTACCATAGGAGGAATTCATGGGAAAATAATTGAACTCAGAGATACCACTGTTATTCTTGAAATTGACGGACAAAACAGACTTACGATAGAACGTTCGGCTATTGCCATGGACAGGCAAAGTCAGTTGGGAGAACAACGGCGTTAAAGAAATAAAGATTAATTGTTCTCCGGCTTTTCCGGTCATTTCTTATGCGGATTTCGGTTTTTTTCCATAAGTTTGAAAATAAATCGAAAATCACAAAGAATAGTGAAACTTGATAAAAAATACCTGGCTAAAGTTATTCCTGATTACTTCTGGCACAATGAATTCAGAAGACAGGGATATACTTTCCTGATCTGTGTTATAATTTCGGTTTTCATCTGGTTGATGATCAAGCTTTCGGATGATTATTACGACACTATCAATTGCAAGATAAATTATGTAAACATCCCTGAGGGAAAAACTATTCTGAACTCTTCGGATACTACTATTTCTTTGCGCCTGTATGCCAGGGGGTTTCGTTTGTTTTCTTTGAAATACATGAATTCAAGACCGGAAATTACAGTCAACCTGCAAAAAACCAAGTTACATAAAAGCCGTTATACCTATAGTTCGTACATTTTAACCCGGCCGTTCATACAAAGTATAAAGGATGAACTGGATATTGCGAACGAGATCGAATCCATTTACCCTGACACACTTTCATTTGTGCTTGAAGACATAATCAGTAAAAAAGTACCTGTTGTACACAAATTGCAATTTTCATTTGCCAAGCAATATCAGCAATACGGAAATTTAAAGGTGTCACCTGATAGTATAACAATCAAAGGTTTACCAAGCAGAATTGATACCATCAGGAAGATATTTACAGAAAGTAAAGAACTTGCAGACATCAGCAAAAGCCGTTCGGTTACCCTGCTATTGGAAAAACCGTTGAAAACAAAATCGTTCTTTATGTCATCCGATACGGTGAATGTTTTTATTCCTGTTGAAAAATTCACAGAAGCCAGCATCGAAATACCGATTGAAATTAAAGATGAACAGGAATCGAAAATCAAGTTGTTCCCTGACAAGGTCAACATCACCTACCTGGTCGCACTTAAAGATTACGATAAAGTGGGGCAGGACATGTTTGATGCTGTTGTTTCTCCGGGCCATTCAAAATTAAACTCACGAACACTCAGTGTGGAACTCGAACGTCATCCGGTCTTTATAAAGATCAAACAGATCAATCCATCCAAGGTAGAATTCATTATTTTGAAACAATGATCAAAGTCGGCCTCACCGGAAATATGGGAAGTGGCAAATCAACTGTTGCCAGAGTGTTTCAAATATCAGGCATTCCGGTCTATCATGCAGATCACGAAGCAAAAAAAATTTTAGATCAACCTGATGTAAGAGATAAACTAACAGAAATTTTTGGAAAGGATATGATTGATCAAAAAGGGCAAATTAACAGAAAAAAACTTGCATCATTGGTTTTCAATGATCAAATGATGGTTAACCGCATAAACCGGATCATACATCCGCTTGTTGAGAAGGACTTTAAAGAATGGATGGATCAATACCCTGACAAAGAATACATAATACAGGAAGCGGCAATTTTATTTGAAAGCGGATTTCATAAATTATTTGATAAAGTCATTTTTGTTTCCGCCCCGAAGGAAATCCGTATTAACAGAATTATAGAAAGAGATCATTCTTCACGGCAGGAAATCCTGAAAAGAATGCAACACCAGGAAAGTGAAAAGAAGAAGATCACTAGGTCAGATTTTGTTGTTCGTAATGATGGCAAGCAGTTGATCATTCCTCAAATACTTAATATTCATCAGCAACTTTTAGCATAAATAGTTTTTTTGACATTCATGTATATTTCAGCTACTTTTGTTAATGCAATCAAGTAAACACACATATCAACAAATGAAATCACTTTTGATTAACATCGGTTTTTTCTTTTTCTTATCGGGAGTTTTTGCACAAAGACCGGAAATCGCAATTAGCTATACTGCCCGTAACAATGAAAACTACCAGCCTTTTGACAGCATTCAGATCAAAAACCTTGACCTGTACAACAGTTCAGATACAACTTTGTATTACCCTGATACAGTATTGGTTCTGGAATATATGACCGGAATTCAAGACAAGCTAAGTGAAGCCGGATTTCAACTAAAGCAAAATTTTCCCAATCCTATAAAGGATCGGACAACCATAGAATTAGTTTTACCTCAGCATGGCAATCTTAAAATATTAATTACCGACCTTATGGGAAGAAATCAGCTTACATTCAAAAACACCTTAGAATCAGGAACGCATAGCTTTATTTTCGAACCTGGAAATCAAAGCTTTTACATTATGACAGCCATTTTCGGTTCTAATATCCGAATAATTAAAATGATCAATAACAACATATACTTTAACGATAAATGTAAACTTCAGCATACAGGTTTTTCACCTGAAAGAAAAATTGTCAGAGATAAATCAATTTCTCAGGATGAAAAATTTAAATTCATGATTGAAAATCATCTGCGTTACATTTGCTACGCTGATTCCCTTCAGTCAGGAATTGTACACCAACCTCTTTTCAATACCCTTATCACCTTTGAATTTGCAGCGAATATCCCCTGCCCTGATCAACCTGCAGTTGTTTATGAAGGAAAAACCTATGAAACGATTCAGATTTACGGACAATGCTGGCTGAACGAAAATCTCGATATCGGAACCATGATCAACGGGCAGGAGGATCAAACCGATAATGACATTCTTGAAAAATACTGTTATGGTAATGACAGCAGTAATTGCAATGATTTCGGCGGTATGTATCAATGGGGAGAGATGATGAATTATATCAACACCGAGGGATCGCAGGGAATATGCCCTGACGGCTGGCACATCCCAACTGATGATGAGTGGAGGATTTTGGAAGGAAGTGTTGACAGCTTGTATACAATAACAGACACTATATGGAATCAGGAGGAGTACCGTGGCTATGATGCCGGCAAAAGGTTAAAAGCAACGTCAGGATGGGATATGAACGGAAACGGAACAAATATGTTTGGATTTGATGCACTGGCAGCGGGTACACGGAGCAATTTTGGCGATTTTATTCTACAGGGAAGAAATGCACCTTTCTGGTCTTCCTCAAGAAGAACATATACGCAAGTCTGGTACAGAGTGCTAACCACAAGCAATCTTGTATACAGGTTTAGCTTTGATAAAGATTCGGGTTTTGCTGTACGTTGTATTAAAGACGTAGAATAATCATATAAGCATCTTATTGATGTGATGAAACTCTACACAGGTATTGATCTGCGATATTTTTTGTATTATATTTGTTACGTTTAACATTTATCTTGATAAAAAACAAAAAAGCCAAATTATTGTAAATCAAAAATTACCAAAAATTAATTCACGGAGGAATCATACCATGAAAAAAACAAGTCTTTTTTTACTATTATCCTTATTAGTACCAAGCATTGCATTTAATCAGATCACAATCACGGCAGAGGATTTCCCAACAGCCATCGGTACTGAGTATGTTAATTACGAAGGCTGGAGTGAAATTAAATTTGATCTGCATCAAACCGGTGCAGATTATGTTTGGGATTATGAAGATGCCGACACATTAATGGGAGAACTATTGACGGAGGTCATCGTTGACCCTGAAGGATCAATATTTCCCAATACAAATATTTTTATGATGAAAACCTATGAATTCATGGGATCAACAAGTTACGTGGAAACCCACAGTAAAATTACAGACTCTGATCTCTCTTTCCTGGGATACCGCATGTATGATGAGCTATTTCAGGATACCACTACCATTGAAGCTCATCCGGGCATAGGTTTTTTTGAGTTCCCCATGACTTATCAATCAGCATGGGAAGGCACTTATCTCCAGAAAATCGTAACCAACGGAGTAACCACAGACACCATAACTACCCGTTACGAATGTGACGTAAACGGTTGGGGAACAATTATTACTCCCTATGGTACATTTGACTGTCTTAAATTAACCACTGTATGGTCGCACTGGAATGATACCATCAACAACTGGTATGACTATGATACAACATTTACATGGCTGTCGAACGATATTCCCATGGTATTTCAGGTAGATGTTTATGAAACCACAGCATTTGGTGTTCCGGCCGGAACATTCAGAATATATGAATCGGGTAATTTAGGTATTTCAAATCCGGAAAAAAGCATCACGCTTACCAACCACCCCAATCCATTCAAAAAAAGTACAACTATCCAATACGCACTATTGGAACCAGGTAATGTGGAAGTTACGATTTACAGTAGTGAAGGCAGAATGCTTCAAACACTAACAAGCAAATTTCTTAACCGGGGCAATCATGAGTTGCATTGGGAACCGGAAAATTACAAAAAAGGCATATATTTTTGCAAATTCAAAACGGATAAGGAAACCAGGGTTATTAAAATGATCTGTCAATAGGATACAATGGGGTCTTCATATGCTTTTTCTCAAAAGAAAAAAGGAAAACAGATAATTATTCCCTCAATCTAAAATCCCTGATTCTGCCTTTACTCATGCGCAGATGGGAATATTTCAGGTTATAAAACAAATCCACATAAAGAGAGAGCACATCTTTTAATTCCCTTCTGTGGATAAGGTTCTGTATTTTTTTTGTTTCATAGAGCTTATCGGTACAAACAACCTCGCGATCAACTTCAAAGCCGGCACCGGTTACAACCCTCGGCCCGGCAAATTCTACCAGTGAACCTTTTTCACCGATCATTATATCACCCTGGCTAACATAGCTTGCATAAGCACCGCCTGTTGTTGGACCAGTGATAACAGAAAGATATATTATTCCTTCCTTTTTTAATTCAAGTAATGCCATATTCATCTTGGCCATTTGAGCAAGCGACATGGGACCTTCGTTCATACGCGCGCCTCCTGAGGAACACAATGAAATAAACGGGTGTTTGTATTTGACAGCAAAATTCACCGCACGCCTGAACTTCTCACCGAAAACAGCACCAAAAGACCCTCCGAAAAACTTCAGATCGGAGATAACAACAACCACTTGCTTGCCGTAAATTTGAGCCGTACCAGTCACCAGGCCTTCTTTTGAAAATGATTTTCCCTGTATTTTTTCAAGAGAAGATTTGTATTTTCCAAAGTTGTATCTCTCGCTACCTACCAGCTTTTCAATAGTCAGATCACTTTCAATTTCCTGGAAAGTGTCTTCATCGCAAATCTTTTGTATTTGTTCTTCAACAGTCAGATATTCACCCTTACCGCATTTGGGACAGGAATAAAAATTATCCTGGTATTCTTTGTATGAAACATATCCGCAACCACCTGCAACCTTGAATAAATTATTATCAGGATCCCATTCCTTTTCGCATTTATGTAATTCCGTATCTTCAATGCCTTCTTTTTCGAGATGAGCCTTAATAAGAAACAGGGTGTGAAAATCCTCACGCTCGATATCAATTCGCCCGTTATAGCCATGATCAAGTGGTTTGGTTTTCCTTTTGGCAAGCTTATCAAGTGTATCAACAAATTCACCATAGTTGAGCACCTTTAGTTTTCTTTCTTTAAGTACCTTTTTAAGCAACTTTGTTTTAACAATCTTAGCACCTTTTTTTCTGGCTTGTACCCATTCGTCAAGAGCATCAATCAAAGCTTCTTTTATTGTATTAATTGTAAATTCAAAATCTTTGTGAGCTCCTTCTTCAGGTTCCGGCAGGATCTCTTCGATCATACCAATCTCTTTGATATGTTCGGCTCCCGGTCTTAATATCTCCAATGAATCCTTGACTGTTTCTTCAAGTTCTTCACCTGCAGCAAGACGTTTGTGAAATATAATACGGCTGCAACTTTCAGGAGCAATGACCGAATAAAGAGAATTTTCAAGCATAAATCCTTTATCGGCAACCTGAAATGCAAGGGCACCACCACTGCCACCTTCACCAATAACAAAAGAAACGGTGGGTGTCTCAACATAGCAAAACCGGCTAATACAATCCGAGATAAGAAATGATTGTCCTCCCAGTTCAGACTCCATGGAGGAATCACCTCCAAATGTATCAATAAATGATACGATGGGCCATTTATTTTTTTCCGCTTCATTCAGCATCTCAAGGGCATAAGCATGGCCTTTTGATGTTACCATTCCTGTGGCCTTGCTTTCTTTTCCTTTGCGTTTCTTTTCCTGACCAAAAATGAGGCACTCAACGCCGTCAATAAACCCTTTGGCAACAATAAGTGAAGTATCGGGGGAATTAAAATATGAAACATCCTCGAAAACTCCTTCTATTGCGTCAGAACTTCTGATGCGTTCGGGATGCCTTGTCAGATCATATCTTTCTTTATAACTTTTCCGGGGAATATATTCTACTTTCTTCATGTTTGTTTTCTAATGATTATGATAATAAACTGGTTTCAGTGTGAAAACAAGCATGTCAGTCAGACACATATCTCACTGACAAACAAACAAATAAAACTATTTCAAGTATAAACTCCATAGTTTTTAAAGCAGGTGCAATATAAAAAAATATATTTTTAAAAGTTTTGTTTTTAATTCTTTTTTTGTTTCTGTCAAAACCTCCATTAATCAAGTTGTATGCAACTTTTTAAAAGCCTTGCCAAGATAGGCAACAATATCCCCGGCAATCATAGCTTCTTCTCCCAATTTCTGTGCGGCCAGATCTGCCGCAAGGCCATGCATATAAACACCTATCAAACTTGTTACCAGAGGTGTATAGTTTTGCGCCAGCAAACCAAGTAATATACCTGTCAGCACATCTCCGCTTCCACCTGTTGCCATACCTGGATTCCCGGTTGAGTTGAAATAACACTGACCATCTGGAGTTGTAATGGCGGTATGAGCGCCTTTCAAAACAACATAACTTTGGTATTTAAAAGAAAACTCACGCTGTAACTTGTTTCTCTCAAATTCATTAGACCACTTGCCAATTAATCGTTCAAACTCTTTGGGATGCGGTGTAAAAATGGATCCTTTCGGAACAAATGATATCCAGGTCTTGTTTTCCGCAAGAATGTTTATCGCATCTGCATCAAAGATAATCGGCACCTGTGTATTCTGAATCAACAACTTCAGTGATTGCTGTGTTTCTTTTTCCTTTCCCAGACCAGGCCCGACAGCTATAGCACTATAACCGGAAAGGTCGGGAACTTCTGAAAAACTAACTTCCGAACTATCTATGCTAACCATATTCTCAGGTACGCTTGTTTGGATTATATCATATCCCTTCTTAGGAACATGTGTTGTCACCAGCCCAATACCTGCACGCATTGCTGATCTTGAAGCAAGGACGGCAGCGCCCATTTTTCCATAGCTGCCCGAAATAAGTAATCCATGTCCGTAATTACCTTTATGTGAGAATTTGTTTCTGGTTTTTATCAACTCCTTAATCTCTGATTTTTCAAGATAAAAGTCCTTTACTTCAACCGAATTGATAAAATCGGAATGCAGTCCTATTGGCAAAATATGCCATTCACCAATGTATTTATCATTTTCCGGAAAAAAGAAACAATATTTAGGAAACTGAAAGGAAAGTGTATAATCAGCTTTAACAATAATACTTTTGGTACCGAGGCTGGTTTTATCAGCAAACAATCCTGAAGGCATGTCTATTGCAATCGTTATCGAATTACTGCTGTTAATGGTTTTTACCATATCGCCAATAAATCCTTTTACCGGTTTTGATAGTCCCGAACCGAATATCGCATCAATAATTACAGTTTCTTCTCCTGTTATATCCAGTTGATCATCCTTTTGCAATTCCTTAATACTGACTTGCTGGTCATCCTTAATTCTTTTCAAATTAATTGAAAAATCATCTGATTCTTTATCCGTAAACCTGAGAATTACTACTTCTACCTGACAACCCTTATCAGCCAGCAAACGTGCAACAACGAGGCCATCGCCTCCATTATTTCCAGGACCTGCGATAATCCTGTATTTCTTTGATTTTCCTGCTCGTTTTTTTATCCATTTGAAGCATTGCGTTGCTGCACGCTCCATTAAATCAATTGACTTTACAGGTTCGTTTTCAATGGTATAGCTATCCGCTTTTCTGACTTTTTCAATGGGTAATATTTTCATTTCCCATATTTTTTACAAAAATAATGAAAACGCGAGGCAGAAAAAAACTTCAAATAGATTAATAATTAAACACCTCACTACAATCAATCAGGTATATGGTAAATATGTTCATCATCAGCGTTTTCCGGTAAGTACCAGTCAGGATTCACAGAACCTCCTGATTCCGCCCAGTCAACAAACTGCGGATAGGCAAAAATTATGTCATTCTTTTCTTTTGGATATTCAAATGAATAAGTAATATCCAACGCCCAGGGAAGGTTGTTCGAAGACTTGTAATATTTACCTGTAGCAGGATTGGAGTCATCATCCTGTACACCAAAATAACTTGTATTCACCAGATCGGTTGGTGGAAAATCGCTCAGGTGTACTTCTTTACCTCTTTCTTTATTAATGATCAAAAACGGGTTTACATCATTATAACATAAAGCTGTGGTGGTCCAGGGGTAAGCAAACCAGGGAATGCTACATCCATAATAGGGACGATTTTCCCAGGGGAATTCAATATTCAGTTCAAGTGTTACCGGAGGCTGATAGGGTGCTGATTCTTCAGTGTTCACGAAACTTGAACCTCCCGGGTTGGGCAGTACATTATCAACATTATCGGAAATAATAAATACTGCATTTTCCTGACCGGCTTCAACATTATTGGATCTCAGCGTAATATAGTCTTCCGTCAGCAAGCTGCTGAAATCATCACTCCATGAACCGCCTTCATATCTCCATTTAACATTACTGATATGATTGTATGGAATATCAATTAACTCAAAACCAAAACCATTTTCCATAGTAGCTCCAATGGCCCTGAATTTATAATGGGCATAGACCTCATGTATGTATTGACCATGAAACCAGGTATTACAAACTACAACGATATAATAAAAATCAACTACCAGGTCGTTGAAATCATAATCACCGTATCCCGGCCATAAATCTTCAAACACATAAGTTGACCACAAAAGTAGTACATCTGTATTTTTCAGTGTGGTTGTACCTCCCGGTATAAAGATATTATAGGCACGGGAAGAATCATTGGGGTAATCATCTTCAGAATCAATTACCTGATCACCATCACTATCAACTGCAAGACCGGATAACTTAAAGCCTGATTTATTTTTTTCAAATTCATGCACCACACCTTCGTTGGTTATATGAACAGTAGCCGTTTTGCACATTGTTCCATCGCCGTATCGCAAAAGTAACTGATCGGTATAGGCAGGAATATTGATCATAGTTTCAAGTGTACGTGTAGCACTATCGGTGGGCATACCCTTGAAAAAAACATTGTCTCCGTCAGCAGAGTAAATATAGGTTGTTCGCCACGGTACGCCTTCGGGAATAGTAACCAAAACAGGAATCGTTGTGTTGGTCTGATAATTAAATCCTGCCGGAACATCAAGATCACGCATGGATTCTGGGCCTTTGGGCTCGTTGTCTTCATCTTTACAGGAAATAATAACTCCTAATATTGAAAACACAACTACAATTGGAAAGATAATTCTGATAATTTTCATGACTTTTTTTTATTTGAGGATTATTTTTAGAACCAATCAAAAATACGAAAAATTTTCTACATTCATTAACTATTTATTGATTTTTATTAAAAGATAAATGTTAATTGCTATTGATTTTATCCATCTCATAAAATTAAGGATTATAAGACTATCAAATACTTAATGTATTTTTGTGTTAAAAGGAGAAGAAATGGGCAGAAGAAAAAAAACATTTCCTGTTTTTAATAATGTTACTGTTGCGGATACGGGCGCAAAGGGCAAGGCTATTGCGAGAATTAACAACCAGGTGATTTTTGTTCCCTTTGTTGTACCCGGCGATGAAATTGATATACAAATCACACGAAACAAGCGATCTTACCTTGAAGGCAGAGCCACAAAAATCCACAAATATTCAGCTAAAAGAACAGAACCCAATTGTTCACATTTCGGAATATGCGGTGGTTGTAAATGGCAAAATATGAATTACCATCACCAACTGTTTTATAAACAAAAACAGGTTGAAGACAATCTTAGGAAAATTGCCAGAATAGAGACATCTTCCGTCAAGCCCATTATGGCTTCTGAAGAAAAGTTCTATTACAGGAATAAACTTGAGTTTACCTTCTTAAACCGGCGCTGGCTTACAGAAGAAGACGGCCAACAACTTTCTGAAAAAGAACTGAACGGACTTGGTTTTCATCTTCCTGGCAGATATAATAGAATACTGGATATAAAAAAATGTTATTTGCAAAAAGAACCATCAAACCAAATCCGGGATTTTGTAAAAAACTTTGCTAATGAAAATGACCTTGACTTTTATG
>CAZTAW010000020.1:16731-24403 GCA_964611705.1 uncultured Bacteroidales bacterium | reverse complement strand
TATTACAAATGATAAAGGGGGCACTTTTTAACACCCCCTTTCCTGGATTATTTATAAATCACTATTTTTTTCTTTTCTTTGGTGGTGGATATCCTCTTCTTTTTTGCGCTTCTTCAAGTCTTTTCATGAATCCGGATTTCTTAACAGGCTTTTTCTTCGCAATCTGAATTTGTTGTCTCAGCTTGTTTTCATTTATAAATGCCCTGAAAATATACATTTGCCCGAAAGTGATCACATTGGCAAGGAAATAATAATAGCTCAATGCGGAAGCATAATTATTAAAGATGCCCAGGAACATCACCGGCATAATATACATCATTACTTTCATACCCGGCATTTGCTGGCCTGATGACATCATCTGGTTGTTCATTCTGGTATAGATAATGGTTGAAACGGTCATTAACAATGTAAACAAGCTTACATGGTTTCCATAAAACTGGCTGATGATCGGTATATCGCCCTGCCATGAGAAGATTGAATCATAAGATGACAAATCATGTGCCCATAAAAAGGATTGCTGTCTCAATTCTATGGAAGAAGGGAAAAACCTGAACATGGCGATCAATATCGGAAATTGCAGCAACATGGGTACACAGCCCGCCAAAGGGTTTACACCTGCCTGCTTATACAATCCCATGGTAGCTTTCTGCTTTTTCATGGCATCTTCCTTTTTGGGGAATTTCTTATTTATTTCCTCGATTTCAGGTCGCAAGGCCCGCATTTTGGCCGAGGATTTATACATTTTGTATGCAATGGGGAATAAAACGATCTTTAATAAAACGGTAAGTATCAAAATTATGATCCCATAATTCCATCCAAAGCTACCCAGAAAATCAAAAATAGGTATTACTGCATAAATATTGATCCATGCCAGCAGGAAGAAGCTCCAACCCAGCGGGATCTGTCTTTCCAGCTCCAGATGATAATTTCTAAGCGTTTTGTATTTCAAAGGCCCGAAATAAAATGACATATCCATAGCCTGTTGTGGCTGATTATTCAGTTGTATCAACACTGAGGCGATCATAGTTTTCAGGTACTTAGGGCTTACGGGTTTGTTTTCGGAGTATACTTCAACCTTTGCCCTTTCAAAGGATGATTTGGAAATTATGGAAGAACAGAAAAAATGCTGTTTAAATGAGATCCACTTAACCGGTGTAATAAGAGTTTCTTTTTCATCGCTTGTCTCCGAGAGGTAATCCACATCATCCTCAAAATACTTATAATAAACAGTCGGGGCATTCCACCTGTCAACTGTCTTTTCCTGTTGCCGCAGGTTGGCGCTCCACATCAGATTGATGGCATTGGCAGTGGTCAGGTCTCTTATATTAACAAGGTTGATGGAGAAATCAATCATATATTGATCACCGAATATCGTATAAACATATTCTACATACTTGGTTGAATCAACACGATTGTTGATTTCGGGATAAACACGCATGGCCAGTTTCAGTGAATCGGAACCATAAACAGCAATTGAGTCATTAACTTCATTGCTACCCTTAATCATGGGGACAAAATACTGTTCAGCCGTATTGAAAGTGGTTGAAAGTTTAAAACCAAAAAGTGCAGAGTCGGAATCAAAAAGCACGAGTGGCAGGCTGTCGTACGTAACATAATCTTTTAATTCAACCGCCCGGATTCTTCCACCCTTGTTTGTGATGGTTAGGTTCATCAGGTCGTTCTCAAGATAATAGAGCTTTTCTTTTTGCCCCGGCATATCACCGGCGATATCCAGTTTTTTTTCCGGTTTTTCGGTAACCTGCTGAACGGGTAGTTCTTCTTTCTTTGGTTCTTCTTCAGATTGGGTAACAACAGGTTCTTCAACCTGTTCCTTTTTGGGTTGGCTTTTAATAGTATCCTTTTCAGTTTGCGGCGGTTTGTCTTTCTCCGGTGATTTCATCAACATGCTCCAGCCAATAAAAATTGCAGCAATCAAAAGCAATCCGACAATGGTATTTCTATTCATCTAAATATAATGATTTTGTATTTTTTACAGAATGTCCGCAAAGATAAGTTAATTGAAGTGAAATGAAAAAATTATTTCGAAGTATCCTTTTTAAGCTTTATTTTTATTTTGCAATGCTGCCTTCACAAAGTGAATAAACAACGGATGTGGCTCGGCTACCGTGCTTTTATATTCAGGGTGAAACTGAACACCGATAAACCATGAATGGTCTTTTAGTTCAATAATCTCAACAAGATCATCTTTTGGATTGATACCTGCAGGTATCATACCGGCCTTTTTATAATCTTCCTTGTAAGCGTTGTTAAACTCATAACGATGGCGATGTCTTTCTCTGATGTTTTCCTTGTTATAGATATTATATACTTTGGTGTTTTTCTTCAAACGACAGGGATATGCCCCCAGTCGCATCGTCCCCCCTTTTTCGCACACAGTTTTCTGATGCTCCATGATATCAATAACAGGATTTTTTGTTTTGGAATTCATTTCTGTTGAATGAGCATCTTCCAGTCCCAGCACATTTCTGCCGAACTCCACAACAGCACATTGCATACCCAGACAAATACCCAGATAAGGAATGTTGTTTTCCCTGGCATATTTTGATGCAAGGATTTTCCCATCAATACCTCTGTCGCCAAATCCCGGGGCAACAAGAATCCCGTTAAGTCCTTTCAAACAGGTTTTATAATTCGTCTCGTTTATCTCTTCGGAATGAACCAGTCTGATGTTCACCTTGCATTCATTTTCTGCGCTTGCATGAACAAATGATTCGTTAATAGACTTATAGGCATCCTGCAACTCAACATATTTTCCTACGAGGCCGATTTCAACCTCATCTTTTGGGTTTTTCAATCTGCGGAGAAATTTTTCCCAGTTAGCAAGATCGGGTTTGGTATCCGTTGGGAGTTCGAAATGCTTCAACACTTCTACATCCAGTTTTTCCTTACGCATCATTACAGGAACACCATAAATCGTGTCTACATCAATAGACTCAATTACTGCTGACGTAGCAACATTGCAAAAAAGACTGATCTTTTTTCGTAAACCATCATGTAAGGGATGTTCGGTACGGCAAACAATAATATCGGGCTGAACACCCTGTTCCTGCAATGCTTTTACGCTATGTTGGGTAGGCTTTGTTTTCAGCTCGCCTGCTGCTGACAAATACGGAACAAGTGTAAGGTGCACAACAATGGTGTTTTTTGGCAATTCCCAGCGCATTTGTCTTACAGTTTCCACATAAGGCAGGGACTCGATATCGCCCACTGTTCCACCTATTTCGGTGATCACAAAATCATACTTTCCTTTTTTACCCAGTGCTTTAATGCTGCGTTTGATCTCATCCGTAATATGTGGGATGACCTGAACGGTTTCTCCGAGGTAATCGCCTTTTCTTTCTTTATTAATTACGTTTTGATATATCCGGCCGGTGGTAATATTGTTATCCTGTGAAGTGATTGAATTTGAAAAACGCTCATAATGTCCTAAATCAAGGTCAGTTTCGGCCCCATCTGCGGTGACGTAACATTCTCCATGCTCATATGGGTTGAGCGTTCCCGGGTCAACATTAATGTATGGATCCAGCTTTTGTATTGCAGCAGTATATCCTCTTGCAACCAATAATTTGGCAAGCGATGATGATATAATGCCCTTACCTAAAGATGAACTCACCCCCCCTGTAACAAATATATACCTGGTTTTTCTCATGATCTTCTCTTAATTATTGTTCATTCCTGCAAAAAACAAAGGGGCAATCACGGGTAGAGATTGCCCCGATGCATTGCGTATTATTCTTTTAGTAATATCTGAATCGTTTTACACCTGCGATATGTTTTGCAAGACGCATAACCTGTATTGTGTATCCGAATTCATTATCATACCAAAGATATATAACAACATTCTTTTTATCCGTTGTCACCTTGGTTGCAGGGCTGTCATAGATACAGGAACATGAATCGCCTATAAAATCAGTAGAAACGGCTTCGTAAGCAGCCGAATAACGTATCTGTTCAACCAGTCTTCCGCCCAAAGCTGCCTCTTTCATGATTCCGTCTATTTCTTCAACAGATGTTTCTTCTTTCATTGTTAATGAAAGAATAGCAAGTGAAACATTGGGTACCGGCACACGAACGGCATTTGCAGTTAGTTTACCTTCTAAACTTGGTATAATTTTTACTGCAGCAGAAGCGGCACCTGTTTCGGTAATTACCATGTTGATGGGAGCGGCGCGGCCTCTTCTGTATTTTTTGTGATAATTATCCAGCAAATTCTGATCATTGGTATAGGCATGTATGGTTTCAACATGGCCTCTTTCGATTCCGATTTCTTTTTCAAGAACCGACAAAGCCGGTACGATAGCATTGGTAGTACATGAAGCTGCGGAATATATTTTCTCCTTTTCAATGTCCAGTTCGTTCTGATTGACGCCATATACGGTATTGGGCACATCTCCCTTACCGGGTGCGGTTAACAGCACTTTTTTCACACCTTTTGCTTTAAGATGCTTCGAAAGACCCTCTCTGTCGCGGAATACGCCAGTAGAATCTATTAAAAGCGCATCTTTGATTTCATATTGCTCATAGTCCATTTCTTCAGGTACCGAACCTTCTATCATTTTAACATAATGCCCGTTTGCAAAGATGGTTTCGTCATCCACATTTTCAACGGCAATTCCTCTGAAAGGACCATGTATGGAATCATGTCGGAACAGGGATGCCCTTTTTCTTAAAGCTTCGTCTTTGTTTTTTCTTGCTACAATTGCTCTGACTCTCAACTGTGTTCCGTTACCCTGTATGATCAGCTCCCTGGCAATTAATCGTCCTATTCTTCCGAATCCGTAAATAATAACATCAACCGGTTTTTCGTAGGGTGGTTTGCGGTCAATAAAATCATTTAGCTTTTCTTTGATAAAGGCCTCAGCGTTTTTTTTGTAGTGCTTGCTTTGGGTCCATTCATGACTTAAACGTCCGATATCAAGACGTGCAGGCCCTACATTACAATCATAAATCGCTTTAGCCAGTTCCAGTGAATCACGAATATCAAGTACTTTTCCAATAATCCGTTCTGCATAAGAATGCTTATTAAGCACAATACTGGCACTTCTGTCAATCAATTGTGTTCTGAACAAAATCAATTCAATTGATTTATCGTAGAACAACTTTGTCATTACACTGATAAACTCATTGGTAATTTTCTCGTTTGTAAACCAGTTATTTAAAGACGATTCAAAATTACCGTTATTGGTGTTTGCATTCTGGGGTATATCACTCATAGCATTCATAGGTTTTAATTAATAAATCGGTTATTCGGTAAGTCATCCATTTCGAACCAAAAATAATCAAAAAGGGTTACCTGATAAAATTTTTTTATTTCAGGTAACCCTTTTTTTGTAACAATATAAAGTATTGATACTTACAATCCTAAATACGCCTTTAACAATTTACTTCTCGAATTATGTTTTAATCTCCTGATTGCCTTTTCTTTAATTTGACGTACGCGTTCGCGAGTGAGGTCAAATTTTGCACCTATCTCTTCAAGGGTATATTCGTGATTTTCGCCGATACCATAATACATGTTAATGACGTCTCTTTCCTTTTCACTTAATGTTGAAAGTGAACGCTGTATTTCCTTACCAAGCGATTCGTGGATCAGGTCATTATCTGTAGTAGGATTGTCATCTGTAACAAATACATCAAGAAATTTTGTATCGTCTTCCTGCGAAATGGGTGCATCCATCGAAACGTACCTTGTGCTGATCTTCATGGCAGCATCAATTTTATGTTCCGGAAGTTCTAGCTGGTTTGCTATTTCATCAGCAGAAGGCATTCTTTCATACCGCTGCTCAAGCTTACTGGAAGCCTTTTTGATCTTATTGAGTGATCCTACCTGATTTAAGGGCAATCTCACTATTCTTGATTGTTCGGCCAATGCCTGCAAAATAGACTGTCTGATCCACCAAACTGCATAGGAAATAAACTTAAATCCCCTGGTTTCATCAAATCTTTTTGCAGCCTTTATCAGCCCCAGGTTGCCTTCATTGATCAAATCAGGTAAACTCAGTCCCTGATTCTGGTATTGTTTGGCAACCGAAACCACAAACCTGAGATTTGCTTTGGTTAATTTTTCCAAAGCAATCTGGTCACCCTGCTTGATTCTGCGAGCCAATTCAACTTCTTCCTCAGCGGTGATCAATTCTTCTTTGCCTATGTCTTGCAGATATTTATCAAGGGATGCGGTTTCTCGGTTAGTTATCGATTTGGTAATCTTAAGCTGCCTCATATCGTGTCAAATTCTTATAACCCCTTGTTATACAATAATATAAAAATCAATATAAAAAAGCAAAGATAAGGAAAATTTCCCTATCCTCGAAATTTGTAACGAAGAAAATATCAACAAATTGTGAATTAATTTAAAATTATTCTAAGTTTTACAGGTCGAAACTGTAAATTACACGCATGCCATTCGGATAAACTCCTTCGATCTTGATCATGGAATAATTTGAGTTTTTCACTATGCGATCCACATCCGATTGAGAAAAAACTTTGGTATCGTTTATTGACGTGATAATAAAACCTTTTTTAATCCCTCCCCTGCTTAAAAGGCCGTCTTGATCAATCGTTTTTACTTTCACGCCATTATCAATGCCCAGATAATGCTTTTCTTCCGTATCCGGTTTTGACAAAGTTGCTCCCAGGTATTCGCTGTGATAATCCTCCTCAGAGCTGATGATCTCCAATGTACCCATTTCATTTTTTAGTTCAATATCATAGCTCATATACTTTCCGTCGCGTACAATTTCAATCACCACTTCATCACCGGGTCTGTGCTGACTGATAACTTCCAGCAACTCCGACAAGCTGTTAACTTCCAATCCGTCAACTTTCAAAATAATATCGCCAACTTCGATACCGGCTTCTTCGGCGCCTCCGTTTTCTGATAATCTTGCAATATAAACACCGCGGATGTCATCCATTTTATTTTCCTCAGCCAGTTCAGCCGTCATTTCCTGTATAACAACCCCGATATAGGCACGCTGTATTTCTCCGAACTGCATAAAGTCATCCACCACCTTGCGTACAATATTTACAGGAATTGCAAAAGAATATCCTTCGTAATAACCTGTATTGGAGGCAATGGCAGCATTAATACCTATCAATTCTCCTTTTGTATTTACAAGGGCACCACCGCTGTTACCTTTATTCACCGCAGCATCTGTTTGCAGATATGATTCAATAGCAGAATGCCCGCCCAAAATATTGATATCTCTTGCTTTTGCACTCACAATACCCGCCGTTACGGTTGAAGTAAGGTTGAACGGATTTCCAACCGCCAGAACCCATTCACCGATCTTAACATCATCAGAATTTCCATATCTCAGGTAAGGCAAACCTTCTTCATCAATTTTGATAAGGGCAATATCCGTTGAAGGATCATTGCCAATAATCTCTGCCAGATATTTCCTTTTGTCGTTAAGCGTTACCTCAATTTCTGAAGCATCCTGTACTACATGGTTATTGGTTACAATATAACCGTCATCCGAAATAATCACACCGGAACCATAGCCAATATACATTCTTCCCTGTCCGGGATAGGGAGTTCCTTCAAAAAATTTCCACAATTGCCCGTAAAAATCATCATACATGCTTGATTTTGTCTTGAAAGCAGTACGTATATGCACCACGGCATTAACTGACATTTCTGCAGCCGTCC
>CAZTAW010000020.1:4713-16721 GCA_964611705.1 uncultured Bacteroidales bacterium | reverse complement strand
CAGGTCCATTTACCGGCGGCCCGGGCATATAACTGGTCGGTTGTACTGATGTTAATTGCACATTCGTTTCTTGTTCTGACGCTGCTGTTTTGTTCGATACCATTATGCTGTTTATAGCCAATGCCAAAAAAGCGCCTAGTCCGGCAATCAGAGCAATGCTTATTATTTTTTTCATAGCACTATTTTTTTGTTTTAGTATGATCAAAAAACGTTCCTTTTGAATCGTGTATTATTTTCAGAACTTGTTAAAAATTGTTAAAGCCTTGTTGGCTAATTCGTATATTTGCAGCTACATGGAAAGAGAATGGACATAGAGTTTGTAAAATATCACGGAGCCGGAAATGATTTTATCATGATTGATAACAGAAATAAAATTTTTGAAATCAATCATAAAATTATCAAACGACTAAGCGACAGACATTGGGGAATCGGAGCAGACGGACTGATAATCCTTGAAAAGGATAATAACCTTGATTTCTATATGAGATATTTTAATGCGGATGGTTATGAGGGAAGCATGTGTGGAAACGGAGGAAGATGTGTAATATTTTTTGCACACAATCTTAACATAATTAACAAAAAAGCAAGATTTAATGCCATTGACGGAGAACATTCAGGGGAAATCATATCCTTTTCGGGAAACAAAGCAATCGTTAATTTGGAAATGAATGATGTAACAGAGACATCCGAATTTAATGGAAACCTGATCATTGATACAGGATCACCACATTATCTTATCTTCTGTAATAGCATAACGGAAAAAGATGTTTTTACGGAAGGAAAAAAAATCAGAAAATCAGAACCTTTTAAAAAGGATGGCATCAATGTAAATTTTATTGAAAAAACACCCCATCATATCAAGATCAGAACATACGAGAGAGGTGTTGAAAACGAAACGCTGGCCTGCGGAACCGGGATTGTTGCCGCAGCCATCGCAAACTATCTTATATCCGGAACCCAAAAAGAAGTACACATGGTAGAAACATTGGGAGGCATGCTTAAAGTAAACTTTAAATACAATAAAGGACTCTTTACTGACATTTACCTTGAGGGACCGGCTGAATTTGTTTTCACAGGAAAAATCAATATTTAGACATGAAATCAAAAAACATAAAACTCAGGGCATTGGAACCCGAAGATATTGACTTGCTTTATCAATGGGAAAACGACCCTGATATCTGGCACTTTAGCAATACACGTTCACCCTTTTCCAGATTCGACATCGAACAATATGTTTTAAGCACAAATAAAGACATTTACAAAGACAGGCAAGTCAGGTTTATGATTGATTTGATTTCGGACACAAATCCCGGAACAATAGGTACTATTGATCTTTTTGAGTTCGACCCGGGGAACCTTCGGGCCGGAATTGGTATATTTATTATCCCCGAAGCACGAAGAAACGGTTATGCAGGTGAAGCAATTCAACTGGTAACTGATTATGCTTTTAAAATCCTGAATCTTCATCAACTGTTTTGTAATGTGACATCAGACAATAAAAAAAGTATTGATTTGTTTCAAAACCTGGGTTTCAGGTTGATCGGAGAAAAAACAGACTGGTTATTGAAAAATAATATCTGGATTAGTGAATTAATGTTTCAAAGAATCAACAAACAGAAAAAATAAAAATGGCTTTATATCATCCGAAATATGCGGGAAAAAGAAAAAGGAAGAAATCAAAGCTTCATAAATTTATCATTTATACTCTGGCCCTGCTCATTATTGCAGCTTTGGTGGTGGGGTATTTGCTTTACCGGGTAATTTATCATCCTAATGTATGGTTGAACGAAGAAAAAGAGGTTTCGGTATACATCCCGACCGGATCGAATTTCGAAGATGTAAAATCCATACTTTATTCACATGGAACAATCATCAACAGGAAAAACTTTGAATGGCTGGCAAAAAAGAAGAACTACCCGCAAAATGTCAAACCCGGGCATTATCTGATAACAGAAGGAATGAACAATGACCAACTCATCAACATGTTGCGCGCGGGCCAGCAGGAACCCGTAAAGGTGATATTTAATAACATCAATACCAAAGCACAACTGGCCGGAAGAATTTCTCGTCAGCTTGAGGCCGATTCTACCATGATCCATGATCTTTTGGCCGATTCAACTTATCTTGCCATGTATGACCTCACACCGAAACTCGCCACGATGATATTCATTCCGAACACATATGAATTTTACTGGAACACCGATGCCAATGCTTTTATTGAGCGCATGCACAATGAATTCGAAAAATTTTGGAACAAAGAAAGAAAACAAAAGGCCGATAGCATAGGGTTGAATATCCCGAAGGTTATTACATTGGCCTCCATTGTTGAAAAAGAAACCAATAAAAATGATGAGAAGCCAATTATTGCCGGTGTTTACATGAACCGACTCAACAAGGGATGGTTACTGCAAGCGGATCCAACACTTATTTTTGCTATTGGTGATTACAACATCCGACGGGTGCTGGATGAACACAAAGAAATTGAATCAGAATACAACACCTACAAACATGGAGGTTTACCACCAGGGCCAATTTGTATTCCTTCCATTTCATCAATCGAAGCTGTATTGAATTATGATGATAACGATTACTTTTATTTTTGTGCAAAAGATGACTTATCAGGATATCACAGCTTTGCAAAAACACACCGACAGCATACCATAAATGCGAAAAAATACCAGGAAGCTTTGAATAAGCAAAAAATATTCAGGTAATTTTAAGAATGATTTTGTGAATACAACTGGAAATAAAAATACAATTGTAGCCGTAGTCTTACTACTAATACCTGTACTTCTTTGGCTTCCGTCATTCGCCCGGAAAGATACAACCATCAATCAAAAAAGACTGACAGGCGTAATCATAACAGAAAGCACACTATTTGCCGGAAGTATGTTTGGGCTTTATCAACTTTGGTATAAAGATTACCCTCAATCTTCATTTCACTTTATGAATGATAATCATGAATGGCTGCAAATGGATAAGACAGGCCATGCAGTGACATCATATAATATTGGTAAAATCGGTTACATAACCTTACGATGGTGTGGGATTCCGGAAAAGCAATCGGTTTGGTACGGCGGAACGATTGGTTTTGTTTATTTACTGACCATTGAAACACTGGATGGATTTTCAGCGGAATGGGGCGCTTCCACAGGAGATTTAATCGCAAATACGGTTGGTTCAGGGCTTTTTGTCGGGCAGCAGCTTCTTTGGAAAGAACAGAGATTAACCCTGAAATACTCCTTCCATCGAAGCAAATATGCCAAATACAATCCCGGCTTGCTCGGGAAAAATTTCTTACAGGAAGTGGTGAAAGATTATAACGGGCAAACATTCTGGTTATCAGCTAATATCTCCTCTTTTATTAATAAAGAAAACAGTTTTCCCAAATGGCTGAATATAGCGGTGGGCTACAGTGCGGATGGATTGATTGGCGCCGGAGGCAATCCTGACTATATTGACAACAAACCAATACCACCTTTTGACCGGAAAAGGCAATTTTTTCTTTCCCTGGATGTTGATCTTGAAAAAATTAAAACAGATTCGGAGTTTCTTAGAATTTTATTTACAGCCCTCGGTTTCATCAAAATCCCCTTTCCGGCTCTTGAGATGAGCAATGGCAACTTGCAGTTTCATCCCTTGTATTTCTGAAAAAATTCTTTTCTTTGCGCTGGCATGAAGGATTTCAAAAATGTAAACACCATACTTTGGGACTGGAACGGAACCCTGCTAAATGATATGCATATTTGCATTGCTGTGATCAATATGTTGCTGACAAAAAGAAAAAAACCGGTTATAAATGCAGAACAATATAAACGCATTTTCACATTTCCTGTTAAGGAATATTATATAAAGGCGGGCTTTGATTTTAATCAGGAATCTTTTGAAAAACCGGCCACCGAATTCATTGAGCAATATTATGTGAGAATGCATGAAGCAAAACTTCATCAGGAGGTTAATGAAATTCTCGAATATTTTAAAGAAAAGAAATTCAGGCAGATCATTATATCGGCCATGAAACAGGATGCCCTGCTTGAGTCTGTCAGGGGAAGTATGCTGGAAAACTATTTTACCTGCATTGCCGGCATCAATGATCATTATGCTCACAGTAAAGTTGAATCGGCTTTAAAGGTTATGAAAAGTCAACAATTAAAAAAGAAGCAGACCTGCCTGATTGGCGACACTCTGCATGATTTTGAAGTTGCTTCTGCATTGGACATTCCCTGTATTTTGGTTGCCGATGGTCATCAATCTCGCAACAGGCTTGAGAAATTAGATTGTATGGTTGTGGATAAGCTGACCGGGATTAAAAAAGTTTTCAATAAATATTAAAACGTATATGATTTTTGTAAGAAATGTTGAGGCAGCAATAAACAGCTCCAATATAAAAAAAGGCTCCGTTATCTATTGCGGGGGAAACGCAGGCACCCCCCAGGTTTTATTAAGGCAGTTGATCCGGGATAAAAGCATTCGCGATGTTGATCTGTTAAGTGTTTTACTTTTAGGTGATATTGAAGAAATATTTTCGAAAGAAACCTGCAAAAGGATCACACACCGGATTTTGTTCAACGGACCTTATTCCAGGAAAGCCATTAACACAGGCCGGGCCAGCTACCAGTTGATGCACCTTTCGGATGTTCCGCATCAAATCAGAAAATACCTTAAGCCCAATGTGGTTCTGCTATCGGTTTCAGGTCCTGATAACGGAGGTAACTATAGTTACGGAACCACCGTTGAAGGCCTTCAGGCAGCGGTCAATACAGCAAAATCCAACGGAGGGCTTATAATAGCTGAAAGAAATATAAGAATGCCTTTTGTACTTGGAGCAACATTGCATGAAAATGAAATTGACTTCCTGATTGATTCGGATTACTCCATTCCGCTCTCTCCGGCCCATCCCCCGGATGAGCGTTCAAAAAAAATCGGGGAAATCATTGCTGAACTTTACATTGAAGATGGAACAACTTTGCAATATGGCATTGGCGAAGTACCGGAGGCTGTAACCGAATCCATTATCAAAAAGGGAGTTAAAGACCTGGGAATACATACCGAGCTGTTTGCGGATGCCATGCGTCATTTGGTTGATAAAGGGATCATTACAAACAAATACAGGGAAAACAATTTCTCGGTTTCATCCATTTTTCTATCATCTGACAAGCATGGATATAACTGGCTTGCATTTAATAGTTCTGTAAGAAGCGCTCCCTCCGATTTCACAAACTATATTGTAAATATTGCAAAACAACCCCGGATGGTTGCCATCAACAGCGCTATCGGTATTGACCTGCATGGGAACATTTGGGCTGACTCTTTGCATGCAAGAAATATATACAGCGGCATCGGCGGGCAGGCTGATTTTTTACGTGGCGCATATTTGAGTAAAAACGGATATGCTATCATCGGGATGAAATCCACAACCAAAAATGGAAATTCCAAGATCATGGACCTTTGCCCTGAGGGGATAACTACAACGGCTATCGCTGCTGACCCGGTTATTCTTGTTACCGAATATGGTGCGTTTGATCCATGCGGATTAAATATGGCGGAGCATGCCGTGGGTAGTGCACATCTGGCGGAACCGGCAACCAGAGAAAAACTATTACGAACAATATACGATAGCAAAGTTTTCCATACCCCAAGGCAAGCCTTGAAAGATGTTTTCCCGAAGGGATTTATCCCATATGATACAATATAAAGTCTGATTTGTATAATACCACTAAAGCAAACTTCATTAACTTTGCAGAAAAATCAATAATCACATGTTGTTGTGACAGAAGAGCAAGCTGACCGGGGAAGAGAGTTTCAATCATCCGGGGTATTAAGTATTTCATTTGCCCATCTTATCCATGATATTTACACCTCGTTCCTGAACACCATTCTTCCTTTGTTAATTGATAAATTCGGCATCAGCCTGACACTTGCCAGCTTGTTTAACCTAATTCAAAGAATCCCTTCATTGCTCAACCCGATAATCGGAATTGTTGCCGACAGAACAAGCGTGCGCTATTACATCATCTTCACGCCCCTGGTTACAGCCGTTTCGATGAGTTTACTTGGCATTGCACCAAACTATTCCCTAATTGCAATTTTGTTGTTTGTTGTCGGGATAAGCTCATCATTATTTCATGTTCCGGCACCGGTTTTGATCAGAAATGTTGCCGGAAATCGCATTGGTAAAGGCATGAGCTTTTACATGCTGGGTGGTGAAGCTGCACGTACCCTGGGCCCGCTGATCATTGTAGGAGCTGTTGAGCTATGGACACTGGAAGGAACCTGGAAACTGATACCATTTGCTTTCATTGCAACAATCTTTCTTTACTATTTTTTAAAAGATGTTGAAGTTAAAAAACCTAAACCTTTAAAAGATAAAAAAGAAAACGAAAACAAAAACATCTGGAAATATACCAAAAAGCTAAAACCCGTTCTGATTGCCATATCCGGTATCACTTTTTTCAGAGCCATGATGAAATCCGCCTTAACAGCTTTTCTGACCACTTACATAACTAACCAGGGAGATACTTTTGTTTATGCAGGTATTTCACTGGCGATCTTTCAGTTTGCCGGTGCAGCAAGTGTGATGATTGCTGGTACATATTCTGATAAAATCGGCAGAACATTGATGTTAAAAATTGCAGCTTTTACTTCCCCTGTTTTCATGTGGTTGTTCGTATATAGCGGGACGATATTTGTAATCCCCGTATTATTGCTTCTGGGTTTGAGTATTTTTGCTACCACCCCTGTTTTGCTCGCTTATCTTCAGGAAGTCGGAAAAGAACGGCCTTCATACGTCAACGGACTGTACATGACCATTAGCTTTGCGGTAAGTGCAGCAGCGGTTGTTCTGGTTGGTGTTTTCGGCGATATCTGGGGATTGAAAACCACCTTTGAAGTTACTGCTTACATTGGTGTTGGAGCGATACCATTTGTGTTTTTCATGGAGAGAATTAATATGAAATAGATAAAAAAGCAGGACTTTGAAACTTGTTTATTTGATAATCAGAGCCTGTCTATTAACTACAAAATGATAATAAAAGCAGGACATTCATTTCTCCCGCATCCGGGCCGTTTTTCTTTTACTTCCTCTTCCGTACGTATGCATGGCAGATGATGATACATGTTAATATAGTTTTCAAGCTGTTTTAATGTATATAATTATTAAAGAAAGTCACCCGTAAGGTTCGCATCTAATGACAATTGATTTATAATTGAATAACAGAAAGCAAAATTATTCTGCTCTTTGACATTGCGTCGTTGCTTTTTCCTTCATGGCCGCATGCAGCGATGCCACCCCCCAAACAAATTGCCTGTATTTAACCTGACCAAAACCTGCTTTCATTAACAGTTCACACACCTCCTCAGCACTATAGAAATTCTTTGCAGAATGTGCCAGATATTTGTATGCTGTTTTATGGCCTGAGATTGCACCACCAAGTTTTTCAACAGCAAGTGTCATATATGCTTTGAAGAGTGATTTGAAAAATTTGTTCCTGGGTTGACTGGTTTCAATAATTACAAATTTACCTCCCGGTTTTGTTATTCGGAAAATTTCTTTAATAAATTTTTGCTGATCCGGATTTTTATATGTCAGGTTTCTGAAAGCAAATGCAATTCCAATGGCATCAAAATGATCATCAGGAAAAGGCATGTCAGCAACATCCCCATGTATAAACCCAATAGCGGGTAAATCTTTTTTACCGGATTTTTGTTTTGCAATTTCAAGCATGGGCGGGCTGTAATCAAGGGCGGTTAGCTTTGTATTTGGTTTTGCCTTTTTTGCGATTCCAATGATCAGGTCCCCTGTTCCGGTGCATAAATCAAGTACATTACCAGGGTTATCAAGCAGGATTTCTTTCACGGCCTGCTTTCTCCATGATTCATCAAAACGCCAGGTAAGCATGCGGTTTAATTTGTCATACTTACCCGGTACTTCCATAAACATTTTCTGAAGGGGGCGGTATTGTTTCTTTTCTCCTTTTTCCATACTTAATAATTAAATGTAATTCAATAATCTTAAAATGATATATCCCAATGTAAATGTTGTGATAAAAATAATTCCTATCCAGGCATAAATCCTGAGCCATTTTTTAGGTTTCCCTTCGCCTGGTACATGTTTATCAGTTACAACCCTGAAATTCATTATCGCAAATAAAGGCGCCGTAACAAAGGAGATTGTAGTTGCCAGATCAACCATAAAGCCCATTGTACCGGATAAAATGCTCATCAGAAGAAGTGTACCTCCTACCAGTATGATCAGCCAGGTCCATGATACCCATTGATTTTCTCTTTGATTCTCGCGCAAGGGTTTTACCAGGAGTTCGGTAGTTTGTTTTAAGACACGCGGATATGCATCAAGGCATGTCAGGGTAGTGCTGAACATGGTTGTAAGCGCGGCAGCAGCAATGATCCAGTAAGTCCAGTTACCCAGTGGTTCTGTATACATGCTGATTAACTGACCGGCAAATTCACTTCCGTCTTTTGAAAGTTCTTTATTTGATCCATGCATTACTAACGCTCCAAGTGTCAGAAAGCCCATTGCCAGAAATGCAGTGCCAATATACCCGATTTTAAAATCAAGCAATGATTGCCTGAGGGTAGGAGAATATCTGAGTTGTTTCCGCTTGGCCACTGACCACAATGAATGCCATACCGAAACATCTATGGGAGCGGGCATCCAACCGATAAAAGCAATAAGAAAAGCCAGGTGGATTGAATCTTCCCAGTTGAATTCTGTCAGGTAAACGGTTTCTTTCGCAAAATCAATATTTAGGGCGAAAACCACAGCAATAATCGTTGATACGGTCAAAGTTATTATAATGACCTTGATAATGGTATCGAGCGCTGCGTATTTTCCGATGATCAATACAATTGTGGTAACGGTTAAAATGACGGCACATAACAAAGTGATATTAATATCAATTCCGAAAATATGAGCTACCAGGCCGGCTGTAACTATCGTAACGGCAGCTTGTATTGCAAACATGGTTGCGATGGTTAGCAAAGAAAACAACACGATGGCCCATTTTCCAAGCTTGTCATAACCTTCAATAAGACTGTTTCCGGTTGATATTGCATACCGGGGACCAAACTCAAAAAAAGGGTACTTTAACAAATTGGCAATAATAAGTATCCATACCAGGTCAAAACCAAATGAGGCTCCGGCACGTGTAGACTGTACCAGGTGAGAAACGCCTACCGCAGCTCCTGCATAAAGCAAACCGGGCCCCAGTGTTTTTAAAAAACTTTTAACCGACATATCCAAATTCTATTCAACAACATAATCATACGGATGCGGATTGATACACATCACAGGAATTTTACCGGCATTAAAAATAATTTTTTCATCCCACGGTCCTAATATGTAATGAGGTAATCCTTCTTTGGCGTTGGTCATGATCATAATCAGATCCGCATCAATTTGTAATGCAAAATCATTAACTTGTCTGGCAAAATTTCCTTCCTTTGGTGCTTCTTTAACTGTATATTCGATGTTTTTATTTTCAAATGATTTGGATATTTGTTTTATCAGCTTTTTTAGCTTGTAGTTTAATTCATCCGAAGTTTCCCGGATTTGAAAAATGTTAATAACCGAATTGTATTTTTCTGCGATGTGAACAGCCCATGCAAGCTTTTGCTTTGTGGCTAAAGAGGTATCAACAGGAAAAACTATTTTTTTAAATTGTTTTACAAATTTCGGTTTGTGAAAAACAATAACGGGTACTGGAGAGTTTGAAATCACTTTTAGTGCATAGCTTCCTGTTATTTTCTGAATTCCTGTTTTTCCATGTGTGCCTAATAATATCATTGCTGCATTGATCTCATCTGCAATTTCACCTATGGAGTTAAAAATGTTGCCTTCTCTTGAAATGGTCTGAACAAGCAAACCATGATTGGTTTTGATCTTATCAGCAATTGCAGATAGTTTTTCGTCAATATGCGATGCCGGAAGTTTATTCTTCTTCAACCATGCTTTTGTATGTTTATCAATAATATGAAGGAGGCAAATGTTGTCAGCAGTATCTTTCGCTATTTCAATTCCATGATCAATGGCATTTTGACAAGCTTCTGAAAAATCGGTAGGTATCAGCATTACGTGATCCATAAACAAGCGTTTGGTGTTAACAAAACTAAGATAAAATGTTTTTATTTCCATGTTCATAAAAAATTAACACAAAAAATTTGATATCTGTTATTTGAAAATATACTTTTGTTCACAAAATGACCAATAGTCATTTGATAATCTAAAATTAAATATATTAATATGGGTATAGCAGAGAGAAAAGAACGTGAAAAGCAGCAAAGGAGAAACGATATAATTTACGCTGCGGAGAAAGTATTCTTTGCCAATGGGATTGACAATGCCACCATGGACCAGGTAGCCGAAGAAGCCGAGCTAAGCAAGGGAACACTTTACCTGTACTTCAAAAGCAAAGAGCAATTGCATTTTGCCATCAACATGCGGGCTGCTGATATATTATTTAATAGTTTTAATAAGGCGGTGGATGAAGGCAAAACAGGTCTGGAAAAAACGGCTAAAATCGGGCAGGCTTATATTGAATTCGTCAAAAAATACCCCAACTATTTTGAAGCTATTATGTATTTTCAGCTAAAAGATATTGACGACTTTGGTGAAAACAATCATGAAACGGATTTACATAAAGAACGAAACCCATTGTTATTGCTTGTGCAGGTTGTTGAAGAAGGTATCAGCGATGGCTCCATACGTCCTGATTTGAATCCGGAACTGGTAAGCCATGCTTTATGGGCTATGTCAACAGGCGTTTTACAACATCTTTCCTCAAAAAAGCTCGGCATCCACAAACACAAGACCGGCCAGGAGCTTGATCCGAATGAATATTTAAATACATTGTTTCAAATCATAAGAAATGGAATCAGTAATGAAAAGTAAAATTTTTAATTCGATCTTTCTTGCAGGATTTTTGTTTTTTTCCGCTTACCTGACAGCTCAGGAAAATATTCTCGATCAGTATATCAAACAGGGATTGGAAAGCAACCTTGCGCTGCAGCAAAAAAAACTATCATATAAGAAAAGTCTTGCAACACTCAAAGAAGCTAAAGGATTGTTTTTCCCTGAAATATCTTTTAATGCAAGGTATTCAGTTGCAGATGGAGGTCGTGTTATTGATTTCCCGATAGGAGATCTGATGAATCCGGTTTATTCAACATTAAATCAAATTCTGCAATCGGATAAATTTCCTATGGTAGAAAATGAGCAGATTTATTTTCTCAGGCCTACCGAACAGGAAACCAGGCTTTCACTTATTCAGCCGGTGTATAATCCGCAAATCACGCACAATTACAGGATCAAGGAAAAACTCGCCGATGCGGAGGCTATCAATATTGATATTTACAAACGGGAACTGGTTGCCGAAATCAAAAAAGCTTATCTGAAATATCTTCAGACAATCGCCGTGAAAAAGTTGTATGATCAAACACTTCAATTGGTGCAGGAAAACCTCAGAACAAACCGAAGTCTTTTTAAAAACGACAAGATCACGATTGATGTGGTTTACCGTTCCAAGTCGGAGGTGAGCAAGATACGGCAAAAGATTGCGGAGGCAGAGAAAAACTGCCGGTTTGCTGCTTCCTATTTTAACTTTTTGTTAAACAGGCCGCTGGATAGTGAAATTGAAGAAATGAAGTTTGAAGATTTCCTTGTGCAAATCGGTGCGATTTCGGTATACGAAAAACAGGCATTAACTCAGCGGGAAGAACTCAGGCAAATGAATGTGTATCAAAGTGTAAGGGAGGAGTATATCAAACTGAACCAATCCAATTATTTTCCCAGCCTGATCGCGGCGGTAGATTATGGCATTCAGGGTGAAGAGTACCGTTTTACGGATAAAGATGACTATATTTTGGCATCCCTAATCCTGAAATGGCAAATTTTTAACGGTAATCAAAGAAAAACCAGACTTCAGCAAGCCCGGCTTGATGCACAGATTCTCGACAAAAAAAATGCGGAATTAAAAAAACAGATCAGCTTACAG